>JBPCNQ010000045.1:0-2654 GCA_051001095.1 Thermoleophilaceae bacterium | reverse complement strand
TGCTGGCGGTGCTGCTGGGCAAGAGCGTCTCCAGCACGGCGGGCGAGCAGGCACGGTTGCAGGCCCAGCGCCACGCCGATCTGGCTGCCAGGGGTCTGGGAAAGCGCCGGCTGGCCCGTGCGGCAGCGCAGCGCCGCCCTTCGCGGGCCACGCGCGGCCGGGTCTCGCGGTCTCTGAGCCGGCTTACGTCGAAAGACGGCGTGATGGTGATTCGGGTTCTCAACTCGCGCGGTCACGTGTCCTTCTCGAGCCGGGCGAGGGAGCGCGGGGGCTCGCTGTCGGCCCAGGGCCTGACCCAGGCCCTGGGCGGTCGTCCCTCGACTGAAAAGGCGATGCGGAGGGGCCGCGAGGCGATCGACGCCTTCGTGCCGCTTCGCCGCGCCGTGGGCCGCCGGCCCTCCGCGGTCCTGCAGGCGGAGATGACAGCCGAGCCCTCCGCGTCCTCGGGGGCCGGCGACACGCGGCGCCTATACCTGATTCTGATCGCGGGCCTGGCCGTGCTGTGCGCGGGCCTGCTGCGCACGATGACCGGCGCTTCGGCGCGGATGCGCGACCGGGCGGCTGCGCACGAGCAGCAGGCGCTGCGCGACCCCCTCACCGGCCTGCCCAATCGCGAGCTGTTCAACCGCATGATCGATCGCGCGCTGGCCGACTGTCCCCGGGACGGGATGGCCGCCGTGCTGCTGATGGACCTCGACCGCTTCAAGGAGATCAACGACTCGCTGGGCCACTTCAACGGCGACCTGGTGATCGAGCGCGTGGGCAAGCGGCTGCGCACGACGCTGCGCGAGGGCGACGTGGTCGCCCGCCTGGGCGGCGACGAGTTCGCGATGCTCCTGCCCAGCATCCAGGCCAAGGACTCGGTGACCGGCGCGGCCCAGCGCATCCACGACGCGCTGGAGGAGCCCTTCACCGTCGGGGGCCTGGCGCTCAGGGTCGAGGCCAGCATCGGCGCAGCGCTGTATCCGGGCGACGGGGACACCGCCGGCAAGCTCCTGCAGGCCGCCGACGTGGCCATGTACGCGGCCAAGAAGGCGCACTCGGGTCACGAGTTCTACTCGCCCGACCAGCACCGCTACACGCCCGCGCGCCTGGGCCTGGTGGCCCAGCTGGACCGGGCCATGGACAAGCACGAGCTGGTCCTGCACTACCAGCCCAAGGCCCGCCTGGCGACCGGAACGGTCGAGGGCGTGGAAGCCCTGGCACGGTGGAACCACCCCACGCGCGGCCTGCTCTTCCCCGACGAGTTCATCCCGGTGACCGAGCACACGTCGATGATTCGTCCGGTCACCGTGCATCTGCTGGAGACGGCGCTGGAGCAGGTGCAGGAGTGGAGTGGCCGCGGGCTCCGGCTCGACGTTGCCGTGAACCTGTCCGCCCAGCTGCTGCTGGACCTCCAGCTTCCGCACGAGATCGGGCGCATGCTCTCGAGGATCGGGGCACCGCCGCACCTGCTGGAAGTAGAGGTCACCGAGAGCGCGATCATGTCCGACCCCCGGCGCGCGCGGCGGGTCCTCGAGAGCATGCGCGAGATGGGGGTGCGCGTGGCCATCGACGACTTCGGCACGGGCTACTCGTCGCTCGTGTCGCTGAAGCAGATGCCGGTGAGCACCATCAAGGTGGACAAGTCGTTCGTGATGAACATGGAGAACGACGCCGACGACGCCGCCATCGTGCGCTCGACGATCGGACTGGGACACAACCTGGGCCTGCAGGTGGTGGCCGAGGGGGTGGAGAGCCATCGCGCGTGGGAGCAGCTGGCCGACATGGGGGCCGACATCGCCCAGGGCTACTACCTGAGCAAGCCCCTGGCGCCGGCCCAGTTCGACGTCTGGCTCGCCGCCTACCAAGACATGTTCGGGCGCGGCGCCGAGGGGGGGAGGACCGGTGCCGGCGAGGAAGCAGGCGGCCAGCCATGGCGAGCTCTGGCTGGTTGACGAGCGCGACCTCAGTCCAGCAGCGTGCGTGACTTCACGTAGCGCACGAGCGCTTCGAGGTCGGTGCCGATCGGGTGGGTGCCGCGGCCCCGCGAGAAGGCCGAGAATGCCGGCTGCTCGGCCAGAAGCTGGTTCACGGCGACGGTGTGGCGGCGGCGGAGGTCGATCGTGCGCCCGCGCAGGCCCGCGGTGTGCAGGGTGATCGGAGGGCTGGTGGCGTGCTGGGCCGACAGGATCTGCTTCACCTGCGCACCGGTCAGGCTCATCTTCAGCAGCGGGAACTCGTAGGCCGAGGCCCGGAAGAGCTCGGTGTAGGAGACCGGCCCGGCGGCCACCTCGTCGCGTACGTTGCCCTCGTTCACGAAGGCGATGTCGGAGCGGGCCAGGCGTCGCTGGGCGCGGGCCGCGACGGCGCCCATGCTCCCATGCTCGCTGTAGCGCTCCGCGCCGCAGCGCCTGTCGGGCGCGGCCGAGCTCGAGGCCGGCGAGGGGGGCCACGCGACGGCGGTAGCGCGCCACCAGCCGGTCCACCGCCGCGTCGGGCCGAGCCCGGTCGGCCCACGTCGCTGGGGTGTCGGCCCGCTTTGTCAGGACTTCGCCGCTGCGGCTGTCGATGTCGAGCTCGACCCTGTCGAAGGCGATGCCCATGGCGTTGGCCTGGACCACCAGCTTGTCGCCTCCGCCCTCGCGGTCGGGCACGCGCACGTTCAGGTGCGA
>JBPCNQ010000044.1:0-6284 GCA_051001095.1 Thermoleophilaceae bacterium | reverse complement strand
CGGCGCCTTCATCGCCATCGGCCATCGGCCCAACTCGGAGATCGTCGAGGGGCAGGTGGACACCGATAAGGACGGCTACGTGCTGGTGGAGGGCCGCTCGACTCGCACGCAGCTCCCGGGCGTGTTCGCCGCCGGCGATCTGGTCGACCGCACCTACCGCCAGGCCGTGACCGCGGCCGGCTCGGGTTGTGCGGCGGCACTGGACGCCGAGGCGTATCTGCGCGACAAGCCGGTCGACGCCGAGGCCCACTGGGAGCCCGACTCCGACAAGCTCGAGGCCGCGGCGGAGCGGGCGGCCTCGGGCTAGCGCGGCGGGGCCGTGGGGGGAGCGGGCGGCCTCGGGGAGGCGACCGCGATCAGAGTGGGGCGCACGCGGCCCGATGCCGGCACTCCGGCGCGAAGTAGCGTCGGGTTGGTGACCGAGCGGCGTGCGATCCGCAGGGACCTTCTCCTCGTGCTCGGTTTCGGCGTGGCGCTGGCCGCCATGAACCTGACCTTCTACGAGGCCATCGACCGGATCCCGCTGGGGGCGGCTGTCACGCTGGAGTTCGTAGGGCCGCTGACCGTCGCCGTGCTGGGCTCGCGGCGGGCGCTTGACCTGCTGTGGGTCACGCTGGCCGCCGCCGGCATCTTGGCGCTGGCCGACCTGGGCGGAGGCAGCATCGACGCACTGGGCGCCGGCCTGGCCCTGCTGGCCGGGGTGTTCTGGGGCTCCTACATTCTGCTCAGCGAGCGGGTCGGCCAGGTTTTTCCGGGGGGCGCGGGGCTGGCCCTGGCCATGCTGTTGGGGGCGTTGGTGCTGCTGCCGGTGTCCTCGGCCATCCCGTACTCGCTCGAGCTGGAGGCGCTGCGGCGTCTGCCCTCGGGTGTCTTCGGGGTGCTGATGAGCACCGAGCCGGCGATGGCGGCCCTGGCCGGGGTGGTGGTGCTGGGGGAGGGCCTGTCCACCCGCGAGCTGGTGGCCATCGCCCTGGTCGTGGTGGCCAGCGCGGGGGCGGCGCGACGCGCGGCGAGGGAGACCATGCCGCGCGACTGAGGCTCAGCGAGAGGAGCGAGCACCGAACGAGACTCTCACTTAGTAGCGTTGAAGCCGTGAGCCATCCCGACAGCTTCGGCGCCAGGTCCACCTTCGAAGCGGGAGGGCAGAGCTACGAGATCTTCCGCCTCGACGCGTTGCAGTCCAAGTTCGACGTGGCGCGCCTGCCCTACTCGCTGAAGGTGCTGCTGGAGAACCTGCTGCGCCACGAGGACGGGAAGACGGTCACCGCCGAGAGCATCGAGTCGGTGGCCCGGTGGGTGGCCTCCGACGAGCCCTCGCACGAGATCGCCTATTCGCCTAGCCGGGTGCTGATGCAGGACTTCACCGGCGTGCCGGCCATCGTGGACCTGGCCGCCATGCGCGACGCGATGGAGAAGCTGGGCGGCGATCCCGCCTCCATCAACCCGCTCGTGCCGGTCGAGCTGGTGATCGATCACTCCATCCAGGTCGACTCGTTCGCCGAGAAGCTCTCCTTCCAGCGCAATGCCGAGCGGGAGTTCGAGAGAAACCACGAGCGCTACGCGTTCCTTCGCTGGGGCCAGAGGACCTTCGACGACTTCTCGGTGGTGCCGCCCAACACCGGCATCTGCCACCAGGTCAACCTCGAGTACCTGGCGCGCGTGGTCACGGCTCGTGACGGGCAGGCCTTCCCCGACACGCTGGTGGGCACCGACTCGCACACCACGATGGTCAACGGCCTGGGCGTGCTGGGCTGGGGCGTCGGCGGGATCGAGGCCGAGGCCGCGATGCTGGGCCAGCCGGTGTCCATGCTCCTGCCCCAGGTGGTGGGCTTTTGCATGGACGGCGAGCTGCCCGAGGGCGCCACCGCCACCGACCTGGTGCTCACCGTGACCCAGATGCTGCGCGAGCGCGGCGTGGTGGGCAAGTTCGTGGAGTTCCACGGGCCGGGCCTGGCCAACATGCCGCTGGCCGACCGGGCCACGATCGGCAACATGAGCCCCGAGTTCGGCTCCACCTGCGCGATCTTTCCCGTGGACGAGGAGACCCTGCGCTACCTGGAGTTCACCGGCCGCCCGACCGAGCAGCTCGAGCTGGTGGAGGCCTATGCGCGCGAGCAGGGACTGTTCCACGACGAGAGCGCCGAGGAGACCACCTACTCCGACACCTTGGAGCTGGACCTCTCCTCCGTGGAGCCCAGCCTGGCCGGGCCCAAGCGCCCGCAGGACCGGATCTCGCTCGCCAACGCGGCGCAGGACTTCCTGGGCGAGCTGGCCGACCAGCGGGACGGAAAGAACGGCGACCACGGCGGCAACGGCTCGCGCCAGACCTTTCCCGCCAGCGATCCCCCGTCCTCGATGGCCGGCCAGGAGGACGACGAGGAAGACGCCGAGCCCGCCCACCAGCACGGCGGGGTGGCCGTGGAGGACGTGCCCCACAACAGCGCATCGGTGTCCTACGCCGGGGAGAAGTTCGATCTCGCCGACGGGGCGGTGGTCATCGCCGCCATCACGTCCTGCACCAACACCTCCAATCCGGCGGTCATGCTCGCGGCCGGCCTGCTGGCCCGAAACGCGGTGGAGAAGGGGCTGTCCAGCAAGCCCTGGGTCAAGACCTCGCTGGCCCCGGGCTCCAAGGTGGTCATGGACTACTACGAGCGCTCCGGGCTCATCGAGCCGCTGGAGGACCTGGGCTTCAACCTGGTCGGCTACGGCTGCACCACCTGCATCGGCAACTCGGGCCCGCTGCCCGAGGAGATCTCCGAGGCGATCGAGTCCGAGGACCTGACCGTGTGCTCGGTGCTGTCGGGCAACCGCAACTTCGAGGGCCGCATCCACCCCGAGGTGAAGATGAACTACCTGGCCTCGCCACCGCTGTGCGTGGCCTATGCGCTGGCCGGGCGGATGGACCTCGACCTCTACGAGGAGCCGCTGGGCGAGGACTCCGGCGGCGAGCCGGTCTACCTGCGCGACATCTGGCCCTCCCAGGAGGAGATCCACTCCGAGATCGAGTCGGCGGTGGAGTCCGACATGTTCCGCAAGAGCTACGGCGAGGTGTTCGAGGGGGACGAGAACTGGGAGAGCCTGGACGTCCCCGAGGGCGACCGCTACGCCTGGGACGACGACTCGACCTACGTCAAGCGCCCGCCCTACTTCGACGGCATGGATCCCGAGGCGCCGGAGAGCTTCGAGGAGATCAAGGGCGCCCGCATCCTCGCTTGCCTCGGCGACTCGGTCACCACCGACCACATCTCGCCGGCCGGCGCCATCAAACGCGAGACTCCCGGCGGCAAGTACCTGCTCGACCACGGCGTGGAGCAGAATGACTTCAACTCCTATGGCTCACGGCGCGGCAACCACGAGGTGATGATGCGCGGCACCTTCGCCAACGTGCGGTTGCGTAACCGGCTCGCACCGGGCACCGAGGGCGGCTACACGCGAAAGGCTTCGAGGGATTCGAGCGATTCGACATCCGTGTCGAATCCCTCCCAGGACGGCGGGGACCAGTTCATCTTCGATGCCTCCATGGAGTACCAGGACCACGGCGTCCCGCTCGGCGTGCTGGCCGGCAAGGAGTACGGCTCCGGCTCGTCGCGCGACTGGGCGGCCAAGGGGCCGCTGCTGCTGGGCATCCGCTTCGTGATCGCCGAGAGCTACGAGCGCATCCACCGCTCGAACCTGGTGGGGATGGGGATCCTGCCGCTTCAGTTCCCCGACGGCGAGTCGGCCGAGTCGCTGGGGCTCTCCGGGTTCGAGGCCTTCGACCTCGAGCCGCTCGAGGACGGGGCCACCGAGCTCGCGGTCACGGCCACGCCGGACGATGGGGGAGACCCGATCGAGCTCAAGGCGCGGGTGCGCATCGACACGCCCAACGAGTGGCTCTACTACCGCCACGGCGGGATACTGCATTTCGTATTGCGCGGGCGCGCCTAGCCGTACGCTGCTCGTCCGTGAAGCGAACTAAGGTGCCGATCCCTATGCGCCGACCACTTATCACCACCCTGTCCGCCGTCGCCCTCGCCCAGGAGGTCAACACCGCGCAGAACAAGCTGGCCAAGGCCTCGGGCGCGCCGGCGGGCAAGCGCTAAGCCGGCTTGCGGCCCTTCATGTCCACCCGTCTGCTCGTACTCATGGCTTGTGGCGCTCTGTTGGCCGGTTCACTCGGCGGCTGCGGCCAGAGCGAGAAGGACAAGTACATCGATGCCTACAGCCCGTTGAACACCCGGCTGATCAAGGTCAACGACGATCTGGCCAGGACGATCAACGGCTCCCAGAAAAAGAGCAACGCCCGGCTCGCCGGCGACTTCACGCCGCTGGGCAGGAAGCTGGGGACCCTCAGCCGCCAGATCGGCGCCCTCGACACGCCCGCCGACCTCGAGCAGGAGTCCAAGGCGCTCACCGGTACGCTGGACACCGCTCGCGAGGACGTCGACGGGGTAGTGGCCGCTGCACGCCGCAACGACGCCCAGGCCCTGTCCAAGGCCGGCATCCGCCTACCCGACGAGGCCAACAAGATCAGCTCCACCGCCAACCGCCTGGCCCGGGCGACGGGGGCGCGGGTCGGGGGTTAGCCCAGCCTCCGCTCCACCGACTCGACCTTGTCATCCAGCGTCTGGTCGGGTCGATCCCGGCGCTCGTCGAGCTTGAGCACGGTGTAGACGCGCGGGACGCCCTGCTCGAAGGGGACCGCGTGCAGCTCACCGACCACGGCCAGGATGTCCGCGGTGCTGCCCTCCAGCGAGGTGCCCATGGCGTGCATGCGGTAGCGCACGCGATCCTGCCCGGCCAGCCGCCGCTGGATCTCGGCGACGTACGCGCCGGCGCTGGCGCCGGGACGACCCAGGGCCAGCACGGTGAGGTCGGCGGTGGCCATCAATCCGGGAGCACCTGGATGGAGACCTCCACCGCCAGGCTGTTCGCCACCGAGGCCGTCATCCGCACCGCTAACGGCTCAGGGCCGGGATGCGCACGGACTCGACGCTCACGGGTTGGCGCACAACCTGGTGATGCTACCGGCCGGCCGGGCTACCCTCCGGCGATGGACGAGTTCGGCCTGTTCGTCTTCTTCGCCTTGGTGGTGGTGGTCGGGATCTTCCTGGCCATCGGCAAGTGGTACCCCGGATCGGGCGCCGAGCAGGTCGACTGGCGGCCCACGCGCTCACCGGAGCTCGAGGTCCAGCTCGAGCTCGATGACGTGGATCAGATGATCGAGGCCCAGAACGCGCCGCCGCGCCTCCGGGGGGCCCCAGATCACCGAGCACGGCGTCCGCGAGGACGTGGCGCGCGACGAGCGGCGGCGCAAGGAAGAGGCAGAGCGCTCCCGCGACTCGGACTCCGGCGGGACCTGAGCTGGCGCGGATCCTGATCGTCGGCTGTGGCTGTCGCGGCCAGGAGCTGGCGCGTGAGCTGAGGGCCGCCGGTCACGCCGTGCGCGGCACCACCCGCGACCCGGAGCGCCTGGCCGCCATCGAGGGCGCCGGGGCCGAGGCCGTACAGGCCGACCCCGACCGCCTGGGCACCGTGCTGATGCAGTTGCCGGGCGTGACCGTCGTGTGCTGGCTGATGGGCAGGGCCCGGGGAGACATCGATCAGGTGCGTGCCCTCCAGGGCGACCGGCTCCGAAGCCTGCTCGCCAAGCTGGTGGACAGCGGCGTGCGCGGCCTGGTCTACGAAGGCGCGGGCTCGGTCGACGCGGCGCTGCTTGAAGACGGCGCCGAGTGGACCCGCCAGGCGGGGGAGGCCAGCAGGATGCCGGTGGCGGTGATCGAAGCCGATCCCATCGACCACGACGGCTGGCTGCGCGCGGCGCGGCTCGCCGTCGACGACGTCCTGGGCGTGGAGCCCGGTTAGGTGCGCCCGGCGCGCAGGTCGCCGGGAGTCTGCTCAATCTCGACGAGCCCGTCGTCCCCGAAGGCGTCGGCCAGGCGCGACACCAGCCCCGGAAGCCGCGTCGGGCCCCGGGCCATCTCCAGCTGCCGGCGCGCACCCGTGGCCCGCGCCATTGAGGGGATCGGCTCCAGCTCGGCCTCGCAGCCGAGGTCCTGCGCGTGGGGCCGGCAGGCCTCCAGCAGGCCCTCCAGCAGGTCCTTGGCCCCCCTCCGGCATTCCTCGTCGGGATCTATGAGCTCCCCGCTCATGCCGTCCCGGGCAGCGATGAAGCGGTTCTCCTCCAGCACCTCACGCCTTCGTACGAGCTTGTCGGAGGCGAAGCCCTCCCGGGTCTCCAGCCGGGCGATGCACTGCACCAGGGCGGTCAACGCCGCCGTCTCGGCCACGGTGATCTGGGC
>JBPCNQ010000043.1:0-9782 GCA_051001095.1 Thermoleophilaceae bacterium | reverse complement strand
CGCACCCGCGCCGGATCGAGCTGGCGGCCCACCAGGTGCATGTTGGCCTGGCCGATCACCCGGCTCTCGTCCGAGGTGAGCGCCATCCACTTGGCCAGCACGTCATCGGAGGCCGGCAGGCGCGTGCTGCCGTCGCCGTGCATGTCGGGAAACTCGACGCAGTACTCACTCAGCAGCCGTCCACTGCCGGGCACGAAGGCGACGATCGGCTTGTGGGGATAGACGAGGTAGGCGTAGCCCGGAGCGTGGGCCGATCCGCGGCCGGCGGTCGCCCTCCCGGCCACGCGCAGGAACCCGAGGTCGCGGTACATGGCCCACTCCTCCTCGTTGACGCACGAGCGCAGGAGCTGGCGGGCCCGCTGCTCGGCCCGGCGTTCGCGACCGGGGTCGTAGCCCAGCTGCGGGCGCGGCGCGGTGCGCCGACGCCGGCGAGACGGTCCGGCGGCGCTCCGGGCGCGTCCGGCGCGGACGCCCAGCGGGACGGCGAGCGCCGAGGCCACCACCGCCATGACGAGCAGCGCGAGCAGCATCGGGTCGTCAGCCGCCCGATGCGCGCGGAAAGAAGATCACCCGCTCGGCCTGCGGAGGGATGTCCGCGTAGTCGCGAACCATCAGCGCCTCGCGCCGGCCGCTCGAAGGGTGCTCGGTGGGCACTGCCGCCCACATTCCCTCGTGAAGCTGGTGGCGGAACTCCTCCACCAGCCTCTCCTCGTCCACTTCTGACCCGGGATCCCCCTCCGTGAGGAGCACTTCGCCGTGGCCGGGCTTCATGCGCAGGAACTTCATTCGGTCTCCTTGGTCGGGCGACGTCCCGTCGCTCCGCGGCGATTATGGCAAACAGCCGGGGTCCCCGACGCGGTCGCTCCCGGGGCGGCCGAGGCGGTCACTGCTCTGAGGGCGATCCCCAGCGCATCCACCGGGCCCGGCCCGTGACCGATGCCGCGCAGCCCGTCGCGGACCGCCTCGGAGGCAACCACGCGGGCGCGCCGCGCGGCCTCGAGCGGCCCGTGGCCGTGCGCGAGATAGGCGGCGAGCGCCGAGGAGTGGGTGCACCCCGACCCGTGCGCCGCCCCATCGGGGTGGCGCAAGCCCGCGATCTCGGTGAACTCGCTGCCGTCGAAGAACAGGTCGGTGCCTTGCTCGCGGTGCCCACCGGTGATGACGACCGCACCGGGCCCGAGCGCGTGGATGCGCCGGGCTAGCTCGCGAACATCGACGTCCTCGCCGGCCCGGGCCAATACGCGCGCCTCGGGGTGATTTGGAGTGACCACGGCCGCCCGCGGGAGCACCCTGTCACGCAGGGCCTGGCGCGCGTCCTCGGCCAGGAGGACCGAGCCGCTCTCGGAGACCATCACGGGGTCCACCACCACGGGAGCGTCGCACGTGAGGTCCAGGGCCCGGTGCACGGCGTCAATCGTGGCCACGTCGCCCAGCATCCCGACCTTCACCGCGTCCACACCGATGTCCTCGGTGACCGCCCATACCTGGTCGACCACCGCCTGCGGCGCAACCGGGTGAACAGCGGTCACCGCCTCGGTGTTCTGCGCGGTGATCGCCGTGATGGCGGTCATCCCGTGGGCGCCGCAGCGGGCAAAGGCCTTCAGGTCGGCCTGGATGCCCGCGCCGCCGCCGGAGTCCGAGCCGGCCATGGACAGCAGTCGTGGCGGTCGCTGGGGTCCCAAGGTGGCGCGGCGCCGGGCCACGACACGGAGGATACCCGGCTTCATCTTGTCACGGCGCTGCACGGGTGTAGGCGCCGAGGGCGTCCCGGCGCACCTTGCCGGACTCCTCGAGGCGCGAGAGGATCGCCCGGACCTCGTTCACGGGCAGGCCCGCGGAGAGACACGCGCCGTCGATGCCCATCCCGGCCTCGACGGCCTGGATAACGGCCACAGTCAGCGGGTCGTTGTCGTCGGGGTCGTCCTCGGCCCCGCTCTCCTCGTCTCCGGGGCGGGCACCGACGCCGAACAGCTCCTCGATCACGTCCTCTACCCGATTGATCATCGCCGCCCCCGACCGCAGGAGCTGATTGCTGCCGCGGGCCCGCGATGACGTGGCCTCTCCGGGCACCGCGGCCACCACGCGGCCGAGGTCGGTGGCGAAGTCGGTCGTGATCAGAGACCCCGATCCTTCTGCCGCCTCCACCACCACGGTGGCCTCCGCCAACCCGGCCATGATCCGGTTGCGGGCGGGGAAGCTCCACCGGTAGGGGCGCCGACCCGGGGGCAGCTCGGAGAGCAGCAGCCCTTCGCGACCGATCTGCCCGTGCAGGGCACGGTTCGTGCTCGGGTAGGCGACGTCCGGGCCACCGCCGAGCACGGCGACTGCGGCGCCCCCTCCGTCCAGGCACCCGACGTGGGCTGCGGCGTCGATGCCCAGCGCGAGTCCGCTGACCACCGCCACCCCGGCCCGGGCCAGTCCCCGCCCCAGCGAGCGCGCCATCTCCAGCCCGTAGGGCGAAGGGTGCCGTGTGCCCACCAGGGCCACCGCCGGACCGCGCGAGAGCACCGGCAGCAGCGCCGCCACCCGACCGGCCATGAAGAGCACCCTCGGCGGGTCGGGCAGCTGCAGCAGTCGAACGGGATACTCGCGCGAGTGGCGGCAGACCGCCACCACACGCTGCTCCTCGAGCCGCTCAGCCACCGCCGCAGCGTCGAACGCCTCGAGGAACCGCTCTGCCTCCTCGCCGTCACTGCCCGCGACCGCCTTGACGAAGGGCTCGTCCTCCAGCGCCAGCAGGCCCCCGGGGTTGCGGTTCCTGGAGTCGAGCACCCCGGCTATCCGCGGAGCGAGCAGACCGACGAGAAACCCGCGGCGCAGGCAGTCGCCGCACGCCCGCTCCGCGCTGTCCGGGTCGAGCGGGCGACCGACGGTCGGGGTCACGCGGCGGCCTTGGAAGGAGTCACCAGCCGGTAACCCAGCGCTTCATCGACGTCGGCGGCCGAGACCGTCGCCCTTCCGTCGAGGTCGGCGATCGTCCGCGCCAGGCGCAGCACCCGATCGTGGCCGCGTCCGCTCAGCGCCCCGCTCTCCACGCTGCGCACCAGCCGGCCTGCGGTGGGGCCGTCGACAGGGGTGTGCACCCGAGACAGCCGGCCGTCCATGTCTGCGTTGCACATGACGCCCGTCGGACCCAGGCGCTCCCGCTGGGCCGCGCGCGCTGCGACCACCCGAGGCCGGATCGCGGCAGAGCGCTCACCGGTGCCCGGCCCGGCCGTCACCAGCTCTGCCGCCGGGGGCGGGGAGACCTGGCAGACCATGTCCATCCGATCGAGCAGCGGGCCGCTCAAGCGCCGCTGGTAACGCCTGCGGTCGCTCTCGCTACAGTTGCAGTCCCGCGCCGGCTGGGCACACGGACAGGGGTTGCAGGCCGCGATCAGCATGGCCCGCGCGGGGAACGACACCGCGTGCTGGCCGCGGACGATCTCCACCCATCCGTCCTCCATGGGCTGACGCAGAGCCTCGAGCGCGACCCGTGAGAACTCCGCCAGCTCGTCGAGGAACAGGACGCCGCGGTGCGCGAGCGTGACCTCGCCGGGCCTCGGCCGGCTCCCTCCCCCCACGAGCCCCTGCGCGGAGACCGTGTGGTGGGGCGCCCGGAAGGGCCGCTCCGTGGCCAGCCCGCCCGACCCCAGGCCGGCCACGCTGTGCACGCGCGTGATCTCCAGCGCCTCGTCGAAGCTCGGGGGCGGCAAGATCCCGGGCATCCGTCGCGCGGCCATCGTCTTGCCTGCTCCCGGCGGACCGACCATCAGCAGGTTGTGGCCGCCGGCGGCGGCGATCTCCAGCGCGCGCTTGGCGTCGGCCTGTCCCCGCACGTCGGCCATGTCGGGCCCGTCCACGGCGGGCGGTGACCGGCACGAGGCGCGATCGGGAGGATCCGGGCGCCAGCGATCATGGAGGAGCTCGACCAGGCGGGTGAGCGAGGGCACCGCCAGGACCTCGAGGCCCTCCACGAGCGCCGCCTCCGACGCGTTCTCCACCGGCACGATCGTCCGCAGGTAGCCGGCCTGCTTGGCGCCCATGGCGGCGGCCAGGGTGCCTCTGACCGGGCGCAGCTCACCGCTGAGCGACAGCTCACCGCACAGGGCGGTGTCTCGCAGGCTCTCGCGTGGGACCTGTCCTCCCGCCGCGAGCAGGCCGACGGCGATGGCCAGGTCGAAGCTGGGGCCGGCCTTTCGCACCGAGGCCGGCGCGAGGTTGGCGGTGATCCGCTGAAGCGGGAACTCGAGATCCGAGTTCAGCAGCGCAGCCCGGACGCGCTCGCGTGCCTCGCGCACGGAGGCGTCGGGAAGGCCCACGAGCGAGAACGCGGGCAGCCCCCTGCGCACGTCGACCTCGACCGTGACCTCACGGCTGTCGACGCCCGCGAGGGCAAAGGTGGCAACGCTGGCGAGCACGTCGGGGAAGCTAGGCGGACCCGACTCACGGGTGGGTTGCGTGGGTGACGAAAGCGAGAAGCCCGGACTGGCCGTCTGGTAGGCAAGCGTCACCGCTGTAACCCCTCGGTGCGTCGAGCCGGCCTAGGGTCATCGGGCATGGAGTCGACCACCCCCACCGACCCGCGCCGGCTCCTCGGGGCCCTCGGAGAGCGGTTGGCCAGAGAGCACCTGTCCCGGGCGGGCTACGAGCTGGTCGAGTCCAACTTCCGCAGCCGCCGGGGGGAGCTGGACATAGTCGCCGTCGACTCGCGCGCGCTGGTGTTCTGCGAGGTCAAGACGCGGGTAGCCGGGAGCCGCGCCGGCCCGGCGAACCCGCTGGACGCGATCGGCCCGGCCAAGCAGAGGCGACTGCGACTCCTCGCCCGCGAATGGCTGTACGCCCGGCCCGACCGACCACGAGCCCCCGCCCTGCGGTTCGACGCCATAGGCCTCGTGGTGACCCCGAAGGGAGAGCTACTGAGCCTGGAGCACGTGGAGGATGCGTTCTGAGCCACCGGTTCGGCCGCCGGCGTGCGGTCGTCCTGACCGTCTACGGCGGGTACCCCGCACCGGGCGAGGCACAGGCGTTCCGGCCCTTCGGGCCAGGCGCAGCTTGCTGAAGCTCGCCTGCGATGACTGGGGGTGTGGCTGCCCAGGAAGAGCCCGGCGAAGCGTGCACCGCACGCGAGACCGGGGCGATGACGCCGGCACGCGCGTTCCCAGGCCCGTCAGGCGAGCTTCAGCTGGTGGTAGGCGATGGACTGAAACGACATCCGGTGTAGCGAGGACACGCCATGCGCAGCGATCGCCGCCCGGTGCTCTGGCGTCGAATAGCCGACGTTCGTCGCGAAGTCCCATTGCGGATGTACTCCGGCGATGCGCCGCATGTAGCGGTCGCGCGTGACCTTGGCCAGGACCGAGGCGGCGGCGATCGCCGCGCTGCGACAGTCGCCGTCGACCACGGCGCGCTGCTCGTGGTCCATGGCCGGCACGCCGAAGCCGTCTACCAGGCACACCGTCCCCGGGCACGCGACTCCCAGCAGGGCGGAGCGCAGCGCGTCCAGGTTGCTCACGTGCAAGCCGCGCGTGTCTATGGCCCGTACCGAGCGCGACACGATCGCCGTCCGTGCCGCCGCCCGCAGGACCAGGGGGAACAGCGCTTCGCGCGACTGCTCGTTGTGCTGCTTGGAGTCGTTCAGCCGCGAGAGGGCACGACGGTCGGCCAGAGTGAGGCGCTCGAGGTCGAACAGGACGGCGGCGGCGGTGATTGGCCCGGCCAGCGACCCGCGCCCCGCCTCGTCGGCACCGGCCACCCAGCGCGACCCGATCTCGCGATCGAAGGCGAACAGCCGCCGTCCGCTGTGCCTACGTGCCCGCGCCTTGCGGGCCTGGCGCGACAGCTTCTTGGGGTGAGCGGCGGGTTGCGGTACGTCGGCGGCGGCTTTGTCCGGCTCTCCCACGATCGGGGCCGATCATAGGCGCGCCTCCGGGCGGAAGGCGCAGCTGGGCTAGGGAGTGCCGACCCTGCCCGGAGGCCAGTAGGTGAAGAAGGCCTTGCCGATGAACCACTTCTTGGGCACCGGGCCCCATTCGCGGCTGTCGGCGCTCTCGCCGCGATTGTCGCCCATCATGTAGTACTCGCCCTTGGGGATGGTGATCGGACGAGACTCGTTGCAGATGGGGCAGCCCGAGCTTGGGCGGATGAACGGCTCCTTCTGGGGCTTGCCGTCGATGTAGACACGGCCGCGCCGGACCGAGAGCCGGTCGCCGGGAAGGCCAACGACCCGCTTGACGAAGTTCGTGTCCGAGCGGCCGGCCGTGTGCTTGGGACAGGGCGAGTCCTCGGGGTGGGACACCCCGCAGGCGCCCTCGTCGGCGCCCTTGGGCGGCTTGAAGACCATCACGTCGCCGCGGCCGGGGTCCCCGAAGTGCGTGCCCACGCGGTTCACCAGCACACGCTGGCCCACCGTCAGCGTGGGAACCATCGACTCGCTGGGAATCCGGAAGGGCTTGACGAAGAAGGCCTGGATGCCCAGCGCGAGCCCCAGGGCCACGATCACGATCGTGACCAGCTCGACGAAGGAGCCCCCGGCGCCGAAGAGCGCCTTGCCGGCGCGGCTGGCCGTCCTTGCCATTCTCTCGACGCGAGGCCGTTAGGCGTCGCGCCGCGCTTCGGGCTCGGGGCCGTCGCCCGGCTCGTCGCCGGCTTGCTGCTCGGGCTCGCCCGTCGCCTCAAGACCGGTCTCGGCCTCGGGCCCTTCGGCGACTGCTTCGTCGCGCGGGTCCTCTGCCACCTCCTCGACCACGTCGGTCTCGGGCGGCGGCATCACTCCCTCGCCGCCGGCGGACGCGGCCTGCAGGGCGGGATCCAGCGCCGGCTCGCCGACGTCGCGGTCTCCGCGCCCGAATCGGCGCTCGCGGACGCGCGCGCGGCGGCCCACCCGGTCGCGCAGGTAGTAGAGCTTGGCCCGGCGCACGTCACCCCGGGCGGCCACCTCGATCCGCTCGATCTTCGGCGAGTGCAGCGGGAACGTGCGCTCGACCCCTACCCCGAAGGACTGCTTGCGCACCGTGAAGGTCTCACGCAGGCCGCTTCCCTGGCGCTTGATCACGATGCCCTCGAAGACCTGGGTGCGACGCCGGTTGCCCTCCACCACCTGGAAGTGCACGCGCACACGGTCGCCCGCCTCGAAGGAAGGGACGCGGCGCAGCTGGGCGCGCTCGATGTTGTCGATGACACTGCTCATGCGTGTTAAGAGGGCGCAGCGTTGGGAGGCCTACGCGCGGCGGTCCATGGTAGCGAAGGCATCGCCCCCGACCGCTTCCCCCGCATCAGGATTGGCGCTGCCCCCGGCGGCGACTTTGGCCCAGCCGCCACTCCCGCACCCGGCCGTGGTCGCCCGAGGTCAGGACCTCGGGCACCCGGGATCCCCGCCACTGCGCCGGCCGCGTGTAGTGCGGGTACTCCGGGGCCCCCTGAAGCGCCGGACTGAAGGACTCCTCCACCGCGCTCTCCCCGTGGCCGAGCGACCCGGGGAGCTTGCGCAGCACCGCGTCGCACACGACCATCGCCGCCAGCTCTCCCCCGGCCAGCACGTAGGGCCCGATCGACACCACGTCTGTGGCCAGCTGCTCGTGCACCCGCTCGTCGAAGCCCTCGTAGCGGCCACAGAGCAAGGCCAGCTCCTGCTCGGCCGCGAGCTCCGAAGCGAGGGCGTCATCGAACTGGCGGCCACCGGGGGCCAGGGCCACCACGCGGCGGGCGCCTCTCCCCTCCACCGCGTCGGCGCCCCACCGGGCGCTCAGGGCGGCATCGACCACGTCGACCCGGATCACCATGCCCGCCCCGCCGCCGTAGGGCGTGTCATCCACCCGGCCGGCCTTGAGCGGCGTTGTGGCCCGCAGGTCGAGACCCTCCACCCCGTGTCCCAGCGACAGCGCATTGGCCACGTGGCGCTGACCGCGAAACCAGTCGAGCCAGCCGGGAAACAGCGTGAAGACGTCGATGTTCATCGAGGCGGTCCTTCAAGGCCCAGAAAGGCGCGGTCGATCTCGACCGTGCGCGCCACGGGGTCCACCGCGCGTACGGCGTCTCGGATCAGCGGAACCAGCGTGCCGCCGGAGAGCTCGAGCACGTCACAGGAGGGGCCGTCGAGCACCCTGACCACCGTCCCCAGGTCCCCCGCCTCGCAGCCGATCAGCTCCTCGGCCAGCCACTCCCCCTCCGCCACCGGCAGCTCCTCCTCGCCCACCAGCAGCAGCTCGCCTCGCAGCGTCAATGCGAAGTCGCGGTCGCCCACGCCCTCCAGGGCGACTATCGGCTGTTCCCCGGTGCCCCGGCGGGAGCGGATCCGGCGCTGCTCGCCGGCCACCGTCACCGAGGTGCCCTTCGAGAGCCCGTGAGTGGGCCCGAGCACGTGGAAGCTCCCATCCAGTCCGTGGGGGCGCCCCACGCGACCCGCCGTTACCAGACGACCTGAGCCCGGAGTAGCCAAGGCGTGGCCGGTCAGTCGGCGTCGAGGACGTCGACCAGTACGCGCTTGTGCTCCCTGACCGACGCGGCCTTCACCACGGTGCGCAGGGCCGACACGGTGCGGCCCGCTCGGCCGATCACCTTGCCGGTGTCTTGCGCGGCCACCTGCAGCTCGAGCACGACCGTACCGTCCTCCTCGGTGAAGGAGTCGACGCTTACGGCGTCGGGATCGTCCACCAGCGCCCGCGCGAGGTAGGCCAGCAGATCCTCCACGGTCGGAGGAGCTAGGCGCTCTCGGCGTCGCCGGCGCCCTCGGAGGGCGGATCGGCATCGTCGGCCGGCTCGGCCACGGAGGCCGCGGCGTCGGGCTCGGTGGCGGCGGCAACGTCGGCGGCGGACTCGCCTGCCTCTACGGCGGCCTCGGCAGTCGCCTCCTCCACCACCGCGGGGGCGGCACCGGCGGGCACCCGCATCAGCTTGCGCACGCTGTTGCTCGGCTGGGCCCCGCGCTCGATCCAGTAGTCGAGGCGCTCGCGGTCGAGCACGACGGTCGACGGATCGGTCTGCGGGTTGTAGTGGCCCACGGTCTCGATCGTGCGGCCATCGCGCGGGGAGCGCTGGTCGGCGACGACCACGCGCCATCTCGCATTCTTCTTGCTGCCCACGCGGGTGAGCCGGACTCGGACGGACATGAGCCGTGAGGTTAGCCCCTGCGGCGTCGGGCCGCGGTTCTGATGGCCACGGCGGCATCCTGCCGCCGTGAACGAGCCGCTGCGCGGCCCTCCTAGCGCTTGCCCGCCAATTGCTGGAGGTCGGGCATCTTGCCCTTGCTGAGCTGACGCATCATCTTCTGCATCTGGCCGAACTGCTTGACCAGCTGCGAGACGGCCTGGACGGTGGTCCCCGACCCCCTGGCTATGCGCCGGCGCCGCGATCCGTCGATCAGCTTGGGGTTCGCCCGCTCCGCCGCGGTCATCGACGTGATGATGGCCTGGAGGCGATCGAGCTCCTTGTCGTCGACCTGCAGGTTGCCGAGCTGGGAGCCCATGCCGGGGATCATCTTCAGCAGCCCCTGCAACGGCCCCATGTTGCGCACCTGCTTCATCTGGTCGAGGAAGTCGTCCAGCGTGAACTGGTTCTTGCGGATCTTCTTCTCCAGCTCCTGGGCCTTGGCCTCGTCCATCTGGCCCTCGGCCTTCTCGATGAGCGTCATCACGTCGCCCATGCCGAGGATCCGCTGGGCCATCCGGTCGGGGTGGAAGCGCTCGAAGGCGTCGAGCTTCTCGCCCGTCGAGGCGTAGAGGATCGGCTTGCCGGTCAGGGCCTTGACCGACAGCGCGGCGCCGCCGCGCGCGTCGCAGTCGAGCTTGGTCAGGATCACCCCGTCG
>JBPCNQ010000042.1:0-8699 GCA_051001095.1 Thermoleophilaceae bacterium | reverse complement strand
CCGATCCTGGCCAAAAACCCTTGGTTGTCCTGTTTGGGCAGCTTGCCCAGCGGCGACCTCTCGAGAACCGGGCGGTCGCCGCCTGCGTCGATGCTGCCTGCCTCCATGCGCTCGGTGTCAGCCCTTGATCGGCTTGCCGTTGCACACCAGTCCGTCGACCTTGGCCTTGGCCTTGGTCAGCAGCGGGCTGGGGAGGGGGGCGTACTGGATGTCTGGAGCTACCTTCTGGCCGTCACCGGTGACGTAGCCCAGCCACGCCTTGACCAACGGGGCCTGCTTGGGCTTTACCCCGGCCTTGCACATGTCCTGGTAGACGAGCAGGAACGTGGCCGAGGCGATCGGGTAGGCCTTGGGCCCGGGCGCGTTGATCGCGTCGAAGCGCAGGTCGTCCGGAACCTTGATGCCCTCACCGGCGGCGGAGGTGGAGTCCAGGCTCGGGGCGATGAAGGCCCCGGACTTGTTCTTCACGTCGGCCGTGGTGAACTTGTTCTGCAGCGCGTAGGCCTGCTCCACGTAGCCCACTCCGCCCTTGTTCTGCTTGACGCAGGCGGCCACGCCGTCGTTGCCCTTGGCGCCGGTGCCGGTGGGCCACTTCACCGTCTTGTCCACGCCCGGGCCGTTCTTCCACTCCGGGCTGTAGTCGGCCAGGAACGTGGTGAACAGCTTGGTGGTGCCGGACTCGTCCGAGCGATGGCAGACGGTGATGTCCTCGTCGGGCAGCTTCATACCCGAGTTGAGCTTGGCCACGGCCGGGTCGTTCCAGTTCTTGACCTTGCCGAGGAACATGCCGGCCACCGTCTTGCCGTCCAGCTTGAGGCCGGCCTTCACGCCGTCCAGGTTGTAGGAGACCGTCACGGCGCCGAAGACGCTCGGCACGTGCACGGTGTCGCCCTTCTTGGCGGCGGCCTTGATCTCGTCGTCGGTCATCGCGGAGTCGGTGGCGCCGAAGTCCACGGTGCCGGCCGTGAACTGCGACACGCCACCACCGGAGCCGATGCCCTGGTAGTTGACCGTGGTGCCGAATTTGTCCTTGACGTTTGCGCCGAACTCCTCGTAGACGGGCTGGGGGAAGGTTGCTCCGGCGCCGTTGATCGAGCCGCCGAGCTGCTTGCCGCCACCCCCTCCCGAGGACTTGTCGTCGCTACCGCAGGCGGCGACTCCAAGCGCCAGCAGGCAGGTGGCGACTAGCGCGAGCCACTTCGTCATGCGATGTCTCCTTCGTCGATTCATCTTGTCGGGGGCGACACTCGCATTGGCTCCCCGGCAGTCTGTTGCGGACTTGTCGCCGGCGTGTGAAAGAGATGTGAAAGTCCTCAGGACAGGCGCGAGAGGTGGCTTCGCGCGGGCTCGGGCTGGAATCGGTAGCCAAAGCCGAAGTGGGTGTGGATGAAGCGGCGCTCGGGTGAGGCGTCGTCCAGCTTCTGGCGCAGCTTGGCCACGTAGACGTCCACCGAGCGGTCCGACTTGCGGTAGGGATCGCCCCAGACGGTGCGGTGCAGCTCCTCGCGACTGACGATCCGTCCCTGGCGCTCCACCAGCGCGGTGAGCAGCTCGAGCTCGCGGGCGGTCAGGTCGAGAGGGTGCCCGCCGGCGACAGCCATGTACTCGGCGGGCCGCACCTCGACCTCGCCCGCCCTCAGGTAGACATTGGCCGCCGCTTCCATGTGGTGCAAAGTGCCACGAAGTGGGAGGAGGCCCGTTATGTGCGCGTGACCGGCTTGTGAAAAAGCTGTAAACGGCCCGATCTCACTCACCGGTGGCGTATGCTCGAACGCAGTGAACCCGACCGATCACGGTCCGATCAGGATCGCCGTGCTCGACTCCGACACGGGTTTCGTGCGCGTTCTCGTGAACCGGATGGACGGCCTCGGGTGGCCCCACCTGGGCCTCGAGGCCGCCCCCCGCGTCGAGGAGCTCGCGGCCATGCGCGTCGATGCCCTGGTCGTGGACCTCGCCTTGCTCGGGCGTGAGGCGTGGGACTTCGTGGAGCGCCTGGCCGCCGCCGCGCCCGGAATGGGGCTCGTCGTGTGCACCGGTCGATCCACCGTGGCCCAGCGCGTGCGGGGGCTGCGCATGGGCGCCGACGACTGGGTCGGCAAGCCCTGTCACCCCGAGGAGGTCCTGGCCCGCGTAGAGGCCGTCGTGCGCCGGCGAAAGCTGGCCAACGGCGTCGTCGAGGAAGGGCCGGTGGAGGCCGGCGACCTGGAGATCCGGGCCGATCAGTTCCAGGCGTTCGCCGAGGGCCGCAGCGCCGACCTCACCCGGCGCGAGTTCGAGGTGCTGACGCTGCTCGCCCACGCGGAGGGCAAGGTCCTTCAGCGCGAGGAGATCTATCAGCGCGTGTGGGGCTACACCATGGCCCACGGCGACCGGTCGGTCGATGTGTTCATCCGCAAGGTGCGCCAGGAGCTCGAGGGCGTATCGCCGGCCTGGCGCTACATCCACACCCACTTCGGCGTCGGGTATCGCTTCGATCCCGAGCGCCGGGACGGCAGCGGCCGGCCCGCCGACGCGCCAGCGGCTCCCGCCGAGGCACCAGGGGCTCCCGCCGAGGCGCCAGGGGCTCCCGCCGAGGCGTCAGGGGCTCCCGCCGAGCGGGCCGCCGGCGGCCCTTTCGAGAGAGCCTCCGCGTTCAGCTCGCCAGCTTTCTGAGCGGCCGCCCGCCCTCTTGAGGGCCGGCCGGCCAGCCTTCTTGAGCGGTCGGCGCTCCGCGACCCGCGCGCCGCCGCTGCTCCATGTGTCATGCGGCGTTCAAAACCGACCGCAGCCTGGCCCTTTAAGGGGGGAAGGGTCATCCGATGGTGATAGCGGCGGTCAGCCGACCGGACGCTTCCCCTGGGCAGGTAGGTCAGGTCGGCTGTGGAGGCCTATGCGGCGGCCGGGCGGATTGCTAACCAGCGGGCCAATCAGCCGCGTGGGCTCAGGGCGCTGCGCAGATCACGCTCAGCTCTGCCCGCCGGCCTGACCCGGTTTGCGGAAGGGTGGCTCGCGCACGCCGCTAGGCGACGAGCAGGCTGCCGCGCTCGGCGGGGGCCAAGCCCTGGGCCAGCAGGCTCAGCGGGCCGCTCACGGTGAGAGCCCGGCAGGCGGCGGCGTGCAGGCCGGCCTGAGCCAGGGCCCGGCGGGCCTGTGCCAGCAGCGGCGGCCGCGTAGGCCCGTGGGCGTCTGAGCCCACGATCGTCACCAGGCCCTCGCGCACCAGACTGAACGCCGCGGTCCGGGCCTCGGCGCCATGGGCCCCGGTGATCGACTGGGCGTTGACCTGAGCGCCCGCACCCGCGGCGATCTGGTGCCGCAGGCCGGCCGAGTCGTCGAGATGCGCATCGGCGCTGCGCTCGGGGTGGGCCACGACGATCGAAAAGCCGCCGTCGCGCAACTCGTCGGCCGCGGCGTGGAAGTCCTCGCCCATGCCCTCGAACGGCGTCTCCAGCAGGAGCCACCGACCGCCGGGCGGCCCCTGGGCGATCGAGTCGAGCTCGCGCTGGGACAGGCGGCCGACCATGTCGTGGCCCAGCTCTCCTCCGGGACGTACGGCCACGCCTATCCGCGCGGCGCCCACGGCCGAGCGCAGCTCGCGCACGCGCTCGTGCAGGTCCGAGACGTCTGTCACGAAGTCCGAGCGCACGTGGGGGGTGGCCACCACCCGCGTCGTGCCCTCCGCCTGGGCCTCCCGGATCAGCTCGAGGCTGTCATCGAGCGTGGCCGGGCCATCGTCGAGGCCCGGAAGGGCGTGAAAGTGCAGATCCGCCTGCTGCTCGCGCATGGTGAGTCGATCATCGGCGTCGCGCCCCCCGATCCGGTGATCCCTCCGTTACCAGGGAGCTTCCGGGTTGTGAACGTGTCCAGGAGCACCCGGCATACTGCAGGGGGATGCGCCGCCGAGACCTGTCCGTACGCGCCGGCGGCCTGATCCTCACCGGGGAGCTCGCCGTGCACGAGCTGCGCTACCTCATCGCCCCCGCCGAAAGGGCAGGGCACGGATACCTACCGCTGCTGGGCGCCCTGTCGGTACTGGTTCTGGCCGTGGGCGCCGGTCGGCTTGCCGGTGCCCTCGAGAGCGCTCGTCGCACCGGGCGCGACGAGCGGGTCACCGTGCGCTTCCTCGCCGCCTGGCCCGTGCTGGCGCTGACCATCGTCACCCTCTTCGGCGTCCAGGAGACCGTCGAGGGCCTTGTGGGAGGCGGAGGCGCCGCAGCCCTGGCCGGTCCCTTCTCGTCGGGCGGCTGGGTTGTCCTGCCGCTCGCCGTGGCCATCTCCGCGGTCCTCGCCCTGGCTCTGACGGGGGCTCGCGCGGCGGTGCGCTCGGCGGCCCGCGCGGCGCGCGCGGCCCTGCGCCCCCGGAGGGCGGACCCGCGTCCGGTCGCGAAGGCGCTCAGCAAGTTGCGTCCCAGCCTGCTGGCGCTCAATCTGGGCGGGCGCGCCCCACCGCTCTCCTCCTGACCGTCCGACCGCCGCGCCCCGGCGCGGCTACTCGAACAGGAGGACCGCATGTCGAACAGAGCAAGGGTGGGCGTGATCGCGCTCGCGGTGGTCGTCGTGGCCCTCGCGTTCGTGGCGCTGAGGCCCACCGACAGCAGCAAGAAGGCCGACCCGGCGAAGGCCGGCAAGACCGAGGCGAGCGGGGGCGCCAAGGAGCCCACGGCCACGGCGCCCTCCGCGCCGCCCCCGCCGCAAGAGATCACCCTCAAGGCCGGTGTCCCTCAGGGCGGGATCAAGAGCATCAGGGTCAAGAAGGGAGACATCGTCCGGCTGCAGGTGATCACCGACGAGCAGGGCGATCAGCTCCACCTGCACGGCTACGACATCGAGAAGGAGGCCAAGGCGGGCCGGCCCGCCAACTTCCGCTTCAGGGCCGGCGTCGAAGGGGTCTTCGAGCTGGAGAGCCACACGGCCGAGCACGCGGGACGGGAGCCGCTGATCGCGCGCCTGGTGGTGGCGCCCTCCTGATGCTGGTCATGGCGCACGGCATCGTCGGACGCTCGGACCTCCCCATCCCCGAGTGGCTGTTCGGGTGGGCGGCGGCTGTCGTGCTCGTTGTGTCGTTCGTGGCGCTCGCCGTCCTGTGGCCCCAACCGCGGCTGCAGGATGGCGGCTTGCGCGCCCTCCCGGGAGCACTCTCGGCCGTGCTCACCAGCCGGGCCGTCGAGGTGGTGTGCGGCGCGGTCGGCGTCGGCCTGCTCTTCCTCGTGGTCTACAGCGGCCTGCGCGGGGTGCAGGTGGCCTCGGCCAACTTCGCGTCCAACTTCGTGTTCGTGGTCTTCTGGGTCGGGCTGGTGCCGGCCAGCGTCCTGCTCGGGGACGTGTTCCGCGCGTTCAACCCCTGGCGCGCGCTGGGCCGGACCGTGGCGTGGATATCCCAGACCGCGGCCCGGGAGCCCATGCCCGCCCCGCTTGCCTACCCGCAGCGGCTGGGCTACCTGCCCGCCGCCGCCGGCCTGCTCGCCTTCACCGCCCTGGAGCTGGTCGCGTCGAGCGGAAGCCAGCCCAAGAACGTGGCCGTCGCGACCCTGGCCTACTCGGCGATCACCTTCGTCGCAATGGCCCTCTACGGCGTTGAGGAGTGGAGCCGCAAGGGCGAGGCCTTCGGCGTCTACTTCAGCCTGTTCGCCCGCATCTCGGTGTGGACGCGACGCGGCGAGCGGCTTGGGCTACGCAAGCCGCTGTCGGGCCTGGCCGAGTTCGAGCCCCTGCCGGGCAGCGTGCTGCTGCTGGCGGTGATGATCGGCACGGTCACCTTCGACGGGGCAGGCGAGGGGCCCCTGTGGACCGGTGCGGCCCCGCGCATCCAGGACCTGTTCGAGTCGATAGGCCTCTCGCCGGAGAAGGCGCTGGAGGGCGCGTTTTTCATCGGCCTGTGCGCCGGGGTGGCGCTGATCTTCGGCTTCTACCGCCTCGGGATGACCGGTGCGGCCAGCGTGGGTGGCAACCAGTCGGTGAAACGGCTGACTCGCGCCTTTGTCCACACGCTAGTGCCCATAGCCACCGCGTACGTGATGGCCCACTACCTCACGTTCCTGCTCTACCAGGGCCAGTCGATGAAGTTCCTCGTCTCGAACCCGCTGGGCGGGAACGCCACGAACATCTTCGGCACCGCCGACGACGCTATCGACTACGGCGTGATCGGCGCCACCACCGCCTGGTACTGCCAGGTCGGGTTCGTGGTGGTCGGGCACGTGGCGGCGTTGACGATGGCCCACGACCGCGCGCTGGTCACCTACGACAAGGCACGCCTGGCCGTTCGCTCCCAGTACTGGATGCTGCTGGTGATGATCGGCTTCACGCTCCTCGCCCTATGGTTGCTGGCCCAGTCCAACGGATGAGCCCGCCACCATGCTGATACTCGCCCACGCCGGCCATTGGCTGGTCTCGCTCGCCTACTTCGCACCGGTGGCGGCCTTCGTTGTCTGGCTGGTGATCGTGACGCTCAAGGAGCGGTGGGCGGGACGTGGACGCGACCACGAGGAGAAGGGGAGCGGGGGCGGCGGGTCGTAGGTGGAGTCAGCCGTTTCCCGGCTCTGGATTACCGGGCCAAGAAGGAGAAGATCGAGCGCGAGCGACCGGACTTGAACCGGCGACCTCCGGCGTGACAGGCCGGCGCTCTAACCAACTGAGCTACGCCCGCTGGCGTTGGCCGAGGATAGCGGAGGGCGGTGCCGACGGGGCGCCGACCGCAGCCGACGCCCCGAGCCGCTCCGTATCTAGATTCCCAGCTCCTCGGAGGCCATCTGGGCCCCCTTGACGCGGTTGGCGATCTTCTGCATCGCCACGTCACGGGCGAAGTCGGGATCGCCTCCGTGACCGGGCTTGAGGTCGCGCGAGAACGGCGAGAAGCCGCAGTCGTCGGTGGCACCCAGGCGCTCCTTGGGAATGTGCTTGGCCGCGGCGACCAGGCGGTCCCTGACCTCCTCGGCGCTCTCGACCTCGGGGCTGAGCGGGTTGATCACTCCGATGAAGCAGACCTGGGGCACGCCGTCGGCGTCGTCACGGGAGTTCTCGCCCACCAGTCGGTAGACGGTCTCCTTGTCCTCCTCCGAGGCGCACTGGATCAGGAAGTAGCCCGCGTTCATCTGGAACATCTTGTTCAGCAGCTGCTCGTAGGGCACCTCCTTGGAGTGCACCGAGTCCATGTCGCCGCCGGGACAGGTGTGGATGCCGATGTTCTTGCGCTCCTCGGCTGAGAAGCGCTCGAACAGCCGGTTGTTCAGGTCGATGAAGTCCTGGAGCATGTCCGCGCCCGTCCAGGGGTTGCGTGAGTCGTTCTTGTTGGCCAGGCGACCCTCGGTGAAGTCGACCGACACGCGCTCGGCCCCCGCTTCGAAGCACTGGCGGATGTCCTTCTCGCACTCGTCGATCACGTCGTCGAGGAACTGCTCGCGCGGGTAGCCTTCGATCTCGCCGTCGAGGGGGTAGAGCAACATCATCATCGACGGTGAGATCACCGCCTGCTTGACGGGCTTGCCGGCGTCCTGCTTGTTTTTCTTGACGAACTCCGACGCGTACTGCTTGTAACGGAAGGGCCCGCTGACGAGGCGGGGCAGCTGGCGGTCGTGGCCGTCGTCGAAGATGGCGAAGAACTGGCCGTCGCCCGCCAGATTGTCCGCCAGACCGGTGCCCGCGAGTGTGTCGGTCAGGGGGTAGGTGGCGAAGCTCGACTCCCGCTGCTCGCCGTCGTTTACGTAGGTCTCGCCGGTCTGCTCCAGGCGGTTGATCGAGTCCTTGGCGGCCTCCTCCTGCAGCTTCTGCAGGTCTGACAGCTCGATCTTTCCCTGGTCGAGGTCCTCGTAGGCGTCCTGCAGCTTGCGCGGGCGCGGCAGAGACCCGACGGTCTCGGTCGGAATCGGCATCGGTTTCTCCCTTTAGTGGCTCCTGAACTACGCCCGAGCCTATCTACCCGGCGGACCTCGGGGCACCTGGTAGCGTCGGTCACATGGAGAGGTCCAGTGGGACCGGGCCGGACCGTCCGACGACCTTGAAGTGGCCCTCCGCTTGACTGGCTCCCCGAGTGGGTCGACGCCCTACCGGCTGCTGGTCTCCTGCGCCGACCGGCCGGGGATCGTGGCTGCCGCCTCCTCGCTCCTTGCCGAGTGGGGCTCCAACATCACCTCCTCCGACCAGCACACGACCGGCCCCTTCGACGGGCGCTTTTTGATGCGCATGGAGTTCGTGCCGGCGGGCGGAGACGCAATGGAGATCGATCGGCTACGAGAGGACTTCCGCCGCCGCGTGGCCGAGCCGTTCGGCATGGACTGGCGCATCTCTTCCGGGCTTCCCCACCGGCGGATGGCCATCCTGGTCTCGCTCGAGGACCACTGCCTGCTCGACCTGTTGTGGCGCCGGCGGCGAGGGGACCTTCCCGGCGAGATCGTCCTGGTGGCCGGCAATCACACCGACTGCGAACAGGACGCGACCCGCTTCGACGTGCCGTTTCACCACGTTCCGGTGCACCCCGGGGCCAAGGCCGACGCCGAGGAGCAGCTGCTCGAGATCCTGACCGGCGCCGGCGTGGAGCTCGTGGTGCTGGCCCGGTACATGCAGATCCTCTCGGCCGGCTTTCTGGAGCGGGTGGCGGTGCCTGTGATCAACATCCACCACTCGTTCCTGCCGGCCTTCTCCGGGGCCGATCCCTACCGGCGGGCGCTGGAGCGCGGCGTGAAGATCATCGGGGCCACCGCGCACTACGCCACCGAGGAGCTCGACGG
>JBPCNQ010000041.1:0-5783 GCA_051001095.1 Thermoleophilaceae bacterium | reverse complement strand
ACCCACGCCCTCATGGGCCCCAACGGGTCCGGCAAGTCGACGCTGGCCAACACCATCATGGGCAACCCGACCTACGAGGTCACCGAGGGCCAGGTCCTCTTCAACGGCGAGGACCTGACCGAGGCCGCGCCCGACGAGCGCGCCCGCGCGGGACTGTTCCTGGCCTTCCAGTACCCGGCCACGATCCCCGGCGTCTCGGTGGCCAACTTCCTGCGCATGGCCGTGAACGCGAAGCTCGACGAGCCGATCAAGGTCAAGGACTTCGGCAAGCTGCTGCGCGAGAACGTCGATCTGCTCAAGATCGACCGCTCGTTCGTCTCCCGCTACCTCAACGAGGGGTTCTCCGGCGGCGAGCAGAAGCGGGCCGAGATCCTCCAGCTGGCCATGCTGCGCCCGGAGATCGCCGTGCTGGACGAGACCGACTCCGGCCTCGACATCGACGCGCTGCGGATCGTCTCGGAAGGCGTGAACAAGCTGCGCGGCCCCGACATGGGCTCGCTGATCATCACGCACTACACGCGCATCCTGAACTACGTGAAGCCCGAGTTCGTGCACATCCTGCTCGACGGCCGCCTGGTCCGTGAGGGCGGTCCGGAGCTCGCCGACGAGCTCGAGGAGAAGGGCTACGACTTCATCCGCGAGGAAGTGGCTGCCGCCAATGCCTCCTAGCTGGCTCGATGAAAGCCGCAAGAAGGCGCTCGACCTCTACGAGTCGGAGCCTGTGCCCACGTGGCGCCGCTCCGGCTTCTGGACGACCACGCTGCGCGGCCTCGACGTCGACGCGCTCGAGGCGCGCCGCTACGAGCCGCTGGCAGACGGCGACCCGCTGCCCCAGCTCGTGGCCGATGACATTGGCGACGCCGACCTCGGTGGCCTGATCGTGCAGCGCGGGGCCACCACGATCCGTTCGTGGATCGATCCCGATGTGGCCGCACAGGGAGTGATCGTCTGCTCGCTCGAGGAGGCGGTCGAGAAGCATCCCGACCTCGTGCAGCAGTCGTACCACAAGCGCCTCTCCGCCGACGAGGGCAAGTTCGCCGCCGCCACGGCGGCGTTCTGGACCGGCGGCGCCTTCGTCTGGGTGCCCAAGGACGTCAAGGTCGAAAAGCCGATCCAGACCGTCTACCTGATCGACGAGCCGGGCGTGGTGCAGTACGGCCAGACGCTGGCCGTGGTGGGCGAACACGCCGAGGTCTCGATCCGCGAGTACTGCCTCGGCACCGCGTTCGAGGGACAGGCGCTGCATGCCGGCGGCTTCGAGCTGTTCGCCCGTCCGGGGGCGCGGGTCAAGCTCGCGCACTTCCAGGACTGGGGCCCCGGCGAGGTCTATGACATCTCGACCAAGCGCGTCGAGGTTGCAAGGGACGCCTTCGTGAGCTGGGTGCCGATCCATCTCGGAGGGCGCCTGACCAAGCAGACGCTCGACCTGGTCACCGCCGAGCAGGGCTCCGACATGCGCCACACCGGCCTGTACTTCACCGAGGGAAACGAGCACCTGGACCTATTCACGACAGACCGCCACGAGGCCGGCCACACGGCGGGCGACACCGTGTGGAAGGGCGCTCTCACCGGAGCGTCGCGCGCCTCGTACGAGGGCCTGATCGAGATCCTCGAGCACTGCCAGGACACCCATACCTACCTGCAGACCCACCAGATGCTGCTGTCCCAGAATGCCAAGGGCGACGCGATCCCGTCGCTGATAGTCAAGACCGACGACGTGTCCGCGTCGCACGGCGGCACCGTCGGTGAGCTCGACGAGGAGCAGATCTTCTACATGACCACCCGCGGGATACCGCGCCAGGAGGCAGTGCGGGTGCTGGTCGAGGGCTACTTCGAGGAGGTCGTGCAGCGCCTGGACGACGACGGCCTCGAGGAGCTCGTGCGCCGGCGGATCGCCCAGAAGCTGCACTCGGCCGAGGACCAGGTGCGCGAGTTCATCGGCGAGCGAGCCGAGCTGTAGTGACCGAGGTCGCCCCCACCCTGGACGTGCGCGCGGACTTTCCGGTGCTCACCGAGGGCCCCGGCGCGGGCGAGCGCGGGCTCGCCTACCTGGACTCGGCGGCCACGTCGCAGAAGCCGACGGCCGTGATCGATGCCATGTCGGACTTCAACCGCCACTCCTACGGGACCGTGCACCGCAGCGTCTACGCGCTGGCCGCGGCCTCCACCGAGTCCTTCGAGGGCGCACGGGCCAAGACCGCCGAGCTGGTCTCCTGGGATCCGGAGACCACCATCTTCACCGGCAACGCCACCGCCTCGATCAACCTCGTGGCCTACACGTGGGGTCGCCAGAACGTCGGCCAGGGCGACGAGATCCTGCTCACGCAGATGGAGCATCACTCCAACATCGTTCCGTGGCAGATCCTGGCCGAGGAGAAGGGCGCCACGATCCGCTGGCTGCACGTGTCCGAGGAGGGCACGCTGTCGCTGGACGAGCTGGACGACGTGCTGGCGCAGGGCAGGGTGAAGCTCGTGTCGGTCGTGCACGTGAGCAACGTCCTGGGCACCGTGAACCCAGTGGCCAAGATCGCCGCCCGTGCCCGCGCGGCCGGCGCGGCGTGCCTGGTGGACGGCTCCCAGGCCGTGCCCCAGATGCCGGTGGACCTGCACGAGGTGGGCGCCGACTTCTACGTCTGGACCGCCCACAAGGCGCTGGGACCGACCGGCCTCGGCCTGCTGCACGGCCGGCGCGAGCTGCTGGAGGCCATGCCGCCGTTCTTCGGGGGCGGCCACATGATCAGCCAGGTGGGCCTGGAGTCCTCCACCTACGCCGAGCTGCCCGGCAAGTTCGAAGCCGGCACCTCAGCCATCACCGAGGTCGTCGGCCTGGGCGCGGCGGTCGACTACCTGTCGGAGATCGGCATGGACGCCGTGCGCGCCCACGAGAGCGACCTCACCTCATACGCGCTGGAGCGCCTGCCCGAGGTGGAGGGCCTGCGCGTCTTCGGCCCCACCGACGCGGAGTCGCGCGGCGGCGTGATCTCCTTCGAGCTGGAGGGAATCCACCCCCACGACCTGGCCGAGATCTGCGACCGCAGCGGTGTCTGCATCCGTGCCGGCCACCACTGCGCCCAGCCGCTGATGCGTGAGCTGGGCGTGTCGGCCACCGCCCGCGCGAGCTTCCACGTCTACAACGATCGCGAGGACGTGGACCGGCTGGTCGACTCGCTCGGCGACGCGCGAGAAGTGTTCGGACTCTGATGGACTCCCTCTACCGCGACTACATCCTCGACCACTACAAGAACCCGCGCAACTTCGGGACGCTCGAGCCGCACGACCTCGAGCACCACGATCACAACCCGCTGTGCGGCGACGAGCTCGGCGTGCACCTGGTCACCGACGAGCAGGGCACCATCACCGACCTTCGCTTCCACGGCCAGGGCTGCGCGATCTCGCAGGCGTCGGCCTCGATCGCCTCGGACGAGCTGATCGGCATGAAGGCCGAGCAGGTGGCCGGGCTGGGCGCCGACTGGGTGCTGGACCTGCTGGGGATCCCGATCTCCCCCACGCGGCGCAAGTGCGCACTGCTCAGCCTGAAGGTCATGCGCGGCGCCACCACCGGCGATGCGTCCTGGCCCGAGTAGCCATCGCTCAAGGCTTGTGTCGATCTTCCGATAGAGGGAGTGTGTCGACCACTCCGCTTGCCCGCATCCTCGACGAGGGGCTGATCAGACCCGTATTCCAGCCGCTGGTGGACCTGTACTCCGGCGAGACCCTCGGCTACGAGGCGCTGGCGCGGGGACCCGAGGGTCCACTGCAGCGCCCCGACCTGTTGTTCGCCGCCGGGCGGCAGGAGGGACGCCTGGCCGAGCTGGATCGGGCGTGCCGGCGCGCGGCCGGAGCTCGAGAGGCGCCCACGCCGCCCAGCTGCGCGATCCGGCCACGCTGTTCGTGAACGTGGAGCCCGAGGCAGTCGGCCAGGACTTCGAGGGAGCCGAGACCGAGGCGGCCCATCTGCCCGCCGACATGCGCCTGGTGGTCGAGATCACCGAGCGCGCCCTGACCTCGCGTCCGGCCGACCTGCTGCCCATGATCGAGCGGCTGCGCGAACACGGCATCGGGATAGGCCTCGACGACGTGGGCGCCGACCAGCGCTCCCTGGCGCTGATGCCCTTCCTACGCCCCGACGTGATCAAGCTCGACCTGCGCCTCACCCAGGACCGCCCGTCCTCGGAGATCGCGGAGGTGCACAACGCCGTGAGCGCCCACGCCGAGCGCACCGGCGCCCTCGTGACGGCCGAGGGGATCGAGACCGAGCAGCACGCCGAGCGCGCCCGCGCTATGGGCGCCTCGATCGGCCAGGGCTGGCTGTTCGGCCGCCCCGGGCCGCTGCCCGACCACCGCCTCGAGCCCTCGCGCCCGATTCCGGTCATCGGGAAGCCTGTCGAGGACTCCATCACCCCCTTCCGGTCCATCGAGGGCCACCGCCCCTTGCGTCGGGGCAGCAAGCGCCTGCTGCTGGAGATCAGCCGCGAGCTCGAGCGCCAGGCCGAGGCCTTGGGCGAGAACGCGGTGCTGATCAGCACCTTCCAACATGCCCGTTACTTCACCTCGACCCAAGCCGAGCTCTACGGCCGCCTGTCGCATTCGCTGGCCTTCGTGGGCGCCCTGGGCCAGGACATCCCCGCCGCCCCGGCTTTCGGCGTACGAGGCAGCAGCGTGGCCCCCGATGACCCGCTGACCAGCGAGTGGGACATCGTGGTCGTGTCCCCCCACTTCTCCGCGGCCTTCAGCGCCCGCGACCTGGGCGACACCGGCGACCCCGACATGGACCGCCGCTTCGACTTCCAGCTCACCCACGACCGCGACCTCGCGGTAGGGGCCGCCCGCTCCCTGATGGCGCGCATCGAGCCGCTGGGCGTGGTGTCGTCGGTGAAGCCGCTGTTGACGGCTCCGGCCTGAGTTGTCCAGGCGGCCGGCCGGGTGAGCCTCGGCCCACTCCGGCGGCGAGCGGGTCATCGGCGTTAGGGGCAGCCTGATCCTGGCTGCCGGAGCGCGGGCCGACCGCCGCCCGAGCGAGCACCGGATCGAGATTCTCCCCTCTGGCGCGCCACATTGTTCCCGAACGGCGGATCGGACCTGAACGCGCGTCCCGACATAGGTACAATCAATATCCGACTTCCACGAACGGATTTATTCTCGCCCCGACGTAAAGGACTTATGGCAGCCACGGACAAGACGCGAATCGCAAAGCCCAGCCCGATCGTCGAGGACGAGCAGGGCCAGCTCATCGCCCAGAAAGGCATCTCGCGCGAGGTCATCACCGAGCTGTCCAAGATCAAGGACGAGCCGCAGTGGATGCGCGACCTGCGCATCAAGTCGCTGGAGATCTTCGAGCGCAAGCCCGTTCCCACCTGGGGCGTCGACCTCTCCGCCCTCGATCTGAGCGAGCTGGTGCTCTACAGCCCACCCACGGCGGGTCGTTACGACAACTGGGACGACGTCCCGGCCGAGATGAAGCAGACCTACGAGGACCTGGGCATCCCGGAGGCCGAGCGCGAGCACCTCGCCGGCGTCGTCGGCACCTGGCGCCAGGAGCCCGTCTACGAAAACCTGAAGAAGGAGTACGCCGACCTCGGGATCCTGTTCTGCTCGATGGACACCGCGGTCACCGAGTATCCCGAGCTGGTCCGCGACTACTTCATGAAGAAGTGCGTCCCGCCGCAGGACAACAAGTTCTCGGCGCTGCACGGCGCGGTGTGGTCGGGCGGCTCGTTCCTCTATGTGCCCAAGGGCGTAAAGGTCGACCTGCCGCTACAGGCCTACTTCCGCATGGAGGGCTC
>JBPCNQ010000040.1:0-11171 GCA_051001095.1 Thermoleophilaceae bacterium | reverse complement strand
ACAAGGTGCCGGCCACGATCATCGACCGCTGCCACCGCTTCGACTTCGGCCGGCCCTCGCTGGAGCAGATTGCCGATGTCTTGCGTCGCGTGGCCGGGGAGGAGGGGATCACCATTCCCGATTCGGCTCTGGGGATGATCGCCCGCAAGGCCACGGGCTCCTTCCGCGACGCGCTGGGCACGCTCGAGCAGCTGGTCACCTACGGCGGCACCGATGTCGCACTCGGGGACGTGCTCGACACCCTGGGCGCGGCCGACGCGGGGCTGATCCTGGAGGCCACCGAGGCCCTGGTGGCGCGCCAGCCGCGCCTCGGGTTGCTGGCCGTGCAGCAGCTGGCGGAGTCGGGACGCGACTACGCCCAGTTCATGCGCGACATGGCCGCTCACCTGCGCCACCTGCTGGTGGTCCAGACGCTGGGGGAGGTGCCGGACTCCTTCGCGGTGACCGCCGAGCACTCCGACCGGCTGGCCGCCCAGGCCGAGGCGCTGACCCAGGGCGAGCTGCTGCGGGCCGTGGACCTGCTGGCCGCGGCCCTGGCGGGGGTCCGCGAGGGCTCGGAGCCGCGGTTGGCGCTCGAGGTGGCGTTGCTGAAAGCCACGCAGCCCGAAGCCGACCAGACCATCCAGGCGCTCATGCAGCGGATCGACCGGCTGGAGGCGGCCTTGCCGGGTCAGGGGGCGGGGGCAACGGCACCGCCCGCAACGCCGATCACCGCGGCACAATCCGCACCGCCACCGCCGGTCTCCACCGCTTCTGCCCCGCCCCCGCCCGTGGCGCTCCCCGGCCCCACCGGGTCCAACGGCGACACGACGACGATCGAGCGCGCCGTGCGCACGGCCACGGTCACCGCCGTCGCGGCGGCAGCCGTCGAGGCCACGGCCGAGCCGCAGGACGAGGTGGAGGTGGCCATCGCCCCCGAGGTCGTGCCCGCGCTCGACCTCGCGCGCGTGAAGGGAATGTGGTCCGCCGTGGCCGAGGCGGTCGGCCGGCAGAACGCCATGGTGGCCGCGCTGGTGGCCGAGGCCGTCCCTTCGGCCCTGGAGGGTGACCGCCTGACGATCGCCTTCCCCGCCGACGCCGGCTTTCACAAGAAGAAGGCCGAAGCCAACCGCGAGCTGGTGCTGGGCGCGCTGCGCAGCCTCACCGGCACGGCGCTGGCCGTGGCCTTCGAGCTCAGCGAGACCGCGGAGAAGCCGCCCACGCTGACGCTCGGCGAGGAGCAGCTGCTCGAGCGCCTGAAGCAGGACTTCGGGGCCCAAGAGTTCTTCGAGGACGAACCCCGATCCCCAGAGGAGACCTGATGCCCCAGCCCCCCAACATGAACGAGATGATGAAGCAGGTCCAGCAGATGCAGACCGACATGGCCAAGGCCCAGGAGGAGCTCAAGCAGGAGAGCGTCGAGGCCAGCGCCGGCGGCGGCATGGTGACCGTCAGGGTCTCGGGTGAGCTGCAGGTGCTTGGGCTGCGGATCGACCCCGGGGCAGTGGACCCCGAGGACGTGGAGCTGCTCTGCGACATGGTCCAGGCGGCGGTCAACGAGGCGCTGCGCTCCGCGCAGGAGCTGGCCGCCACCAAGATGGGCGCCGTGACCGGCGGCCTGGGTGGCGGCGAGGGACTGGGTGGCCTGGGGATCCCCGGCCTCTAGCCCGGATCGGCCTCCAGACCGAACGCTTCCCTAGACGCCCGATGTCCGACTCTTCCTTTGCGCCACCGATCAACCGGCTGATCACCGAGCTGGCCCGCTTCCCCGGCATCGGTCAGCGCACCGCCCAGCGGTTGGCCTTCCACGTGCTGCGCACCCCCGACGAGGAGGCGCTGGCCCTGGCCGACGCCATCCGCGAGGTCAAGGCCACCGTCGGGCAGTGCGAGGTCTGCTTCAACCTGGCCACCGAGGCGACCTGCCGCATCTGCCAGGACGAGCGCCGCGACGGACACCTGATCTGCGTGGTGGAGGAGCCCAGCGACGTGATCCCGATCGAGCGCACCAACGAGTTCGACGGGCGCTATCACGTGCTGGGCGGAGCGCTGTCGCCGATCGATGGCGTGGACCCCGAGGACCTGCACCTGGCCGAGCTGCTCGGACGCGCGGCCTCTGACGGCGTGCGCGAGGTGGTGGTGGCCACCAACGCGACCACCACGGGAGAGGCCACGGCGCTCTACATCGCCGACGAGCTGCGCGAGCGCGCGCCGCAGGTGACGGTCACCCGCCTCGCCAGCGGACTGCCGGTGGGCTCCGACCTGGAGTACGCGGACGAGATCACGCTGGGCCGCGCGCTGCGCACCCGCCGCGAGCTGTAGCGGATCGCCCGACGACCGCCGGAGCAGGCTTCCGCGTCCGCTTACCGACCCGGTCACCGCAGCAATCCGTAGTCGCGCTTGACCGACAGGATTCGCTTCACCGCCTCGTCGAGTCGCCTGCGCGGGATCTCTCCCTTGCGTACCGCGCGCAACACCGCTCGGTACGCGCCGTCCTGATCGGCCGCGGGGCCGGAGATGAAGAGCATGTCCGCTCCCGCCTTGAGCGCCACGACCGCCGCCCGCGACGGCTCCTCGAGCGCGGTGACGGCCGGATCGGTCAGGTTGTCGGTAAGGGCGATGCCGCGGAAGTCCAGTCGCTTGCGCAGGAGCCCGACCATCACCTTGCGCGACAGGGAGGCCGGGGTGACGAAGTCGTCGTAGACGTACAGCCCGTTGGAGACGACGATGCCCGGGGCGCCCTCGTCGACGGCCGTCCGGAAGGGCACCAGGTCTCTCCGGGAGAGCTCTCGGGCCGACAGGCTCACGTTGACCGGGCCCTGGCCGGGGTCCTGCGAGGCCGAACCCAGGCCGGGGAAGTGAGCGGGCGCCGAGAACACGCGCTCACGGCGGTAGGCGGCGATCGTCCTCTGGGCGTAGCCCGCGACCTCGTCGGCGTCGTCGGAGAAGGCGCGTGCGCCCACCGCCACGTTGTCGGCGGCGCCCACGTCGAGGACGGGGCCCAGCACGCCGTTGACGCCCAGCGGGCGCAGCGCGCGGCCGGCGGCCGTCGCCTCCCGCGCCCCCGCGCGGGACCCATCGAGGTCGGCCGGGGCGGTGGCGGGCGGAAGGCCGGGCAGCGAGTTGAACTCGCCGCCCTGCTGCGCGGCGGTGACCCAGGGCTGGACGTGGCGGGCGCGGGCGGCGGCAGAGCGCAGCTCTGCGGTCAGCCCCCGCAGCTGGCCCTGACCGGCATAGTTGGCCCCGGAGATCAGCACGCCGCCGAGGTCGAGCGAGCGCAGCCGCCCGAGCACGGAGGCATCGGAGCCCTGCCCGGTGAAGCCCCAGAGGAAGACTTGGGCCACCTTGCGCTGCACTGACATGCGCGCCAACGCCACCGCGGCCGGGTCGGCCGGGCCGCCGACCGCCCCGGAGCCGGCGCGCGGGTCGGGCTTCGCAACAGGCTTGGTCGTGGCCTTCTGCGACGCCTCGTCGCCACCGCCCTGTAGGCCCAGCGCTCCGCCGAGCACGACCAGGAGCGTCAGCGCGACCACCGTCACGGGCTGGCGAAAGGAGGGATCTCGAGGCCAGTGGCGCAGAGGGTGAACGCTAACCTGCCACGGCCATGTCCGCACCCGTTCCCCCGACGGTCGTGATGAAGTTCGGAGGAACCTCGGTGGCCGATGCCGATCAGATCAAGCGGGCCGCCTCGCGAGTGGCCCAGGCCGCCGATCGGGGCGCCCGGGTGGTGGCCGTGCTCTCGGCGCGAGGAAGGACCACCGACGAACTGGTCTCCATGGCCTACGAGGTCTCCGATCGTCCCCACCCGCGCGAGATGGACATGCTGCTCTCCACCGGCGAGCGGATCTCCTGCGCGCTGGCCGCCATGGTCATCAACGACCTCGGTCACGAGGCGATCTCGCTGACCGGATCCCAGGCCGGGATCGTGACCGACACCTCACACACCAAGGCCCGCATCCTGGACGTGCGGGCCGATCGCATCAGCGCGGCGCTGGACGAAGGGAAGGTCGTGCTGGTGGCGGGCTTTCAGGGAGTGTCGACCGACTCGGACGTGACGACGCTGGGCCGGGGTGGCTCGGACACCACCGCCGTCGCGCTGGCCGCCGCCCTCGGGGCCGACGTATGTGAGATCTACACGGATGTGGCCGGCGTGTTCAGCGCCGATCCCCGGATCGTGCCCGACGCGCGAAAGCTCACCGCCGTCTCGTTCGAGGAGATGCTGGAGATGGCCTCCTCGGGTGCCGGGGTGCTTCAGCTGCGCTCGGTGGAGTACGCGCGAAACCACAATATCCCCATCCATTGCCGGTCGAGCTTTGACGACGGACCCGGTACCTTCGTACAGCCCGAGGAGCAGACCATGGAACGACCGCTCGTCACCGCAGTCACCCACTCCACCCAGGAGGCTCGGGTGACCCTCACCGACCTCCCGGACCGTCCCGGGATTGCCGGCCGCGTGCTCACCGTGCTGGCCGGGGCCAACGTGAACGTGGACATGATCATCCAGAACGAGCCGCAGGCCGAAGGGCACTCCGCGGACATGTCCTTCACCGTGCCCCGAGACGACCTGCGCGTCGCTCTGGCCGCGCTCGAGACCCTGCGCGGCGAGCTGGACATCGGCGAGGTGGCCAGCGACGCCGGCATGGGCAAGGTCTCGATAGTCGGCGCCGGCATGAAGAGCCATCCGGGCGTGGCGGCCCGTACCTTCAGCGTGCTGGGCGAGGCTGGCGTGAACATCGAGATGATCTCGACCTCTCCGATCAAGATCTCGTGCGTGATCCGCGAGGAGCATGTGCAACGGGCCGTGCGGGAGCTGCACACCGCCTTCGGGCTGGGCGAGGACGCCGTCCGCCGCGAGGACGTGGCCGGCGACCACCGGCCGGTGGTGAGCTAAGTGCTCCCTGCCAGCCCCAGGAGGGAACAGTGATGCGCGTCGCCGTGGTGGGCGCCACGGGCGCCGTGGGCTCCACCATCCTCGGCGTGATGCGCGAGCGGGCCTTTCCCGCCGACGAGGTGGTGCCGCTGGCTTCGGCGCGCTCGGCGGGCCGCAGGATCGACTGGGGCGAGAGGACCCTGACCGTGCAGGAGCTCACCGACGACGCGGTCAGCGGCTTTGACCTGGCGCTGTTCTCCGCCGGCGGCGCGATCAGCGAGGAGTGGGCCCCCAAGTTCGCCGACGCGGCTGCCGTGGTGGTGGACAACTCCTCCCACTGGCGCATGTTCGCCCACGTGCCCCTGGTGGTGGCCGAGGTCAACCCCGAGGCCGTCGACCGCCACCGCGGCATCGTGGCCAACCCCAACTGCTCGACCATGCAGATGGTGGTGGCGCTCAAGCCGATCCTCGACGCCGTCGGGATCGAGCGCCTGGTGGTGTCCACCTACCAGTCGGTCTCGGGGACGGGCCAGCGTGCGGTGGAGGAGCTGCACTACCAGGCGGCGGCGGTGGTCGATGCCAAGGCGCTGCCGGCCCCGACCGTCTATCCACACCAGATCGCCTTCAACGTGCTGCCCCAGGTGGAGTCCTTCAAGGAGGGCGACGCCTACACCACCGAGGAGCGCAAGATGATGGCCGAGACGCGCAAGATCCTCGGCGACCCCGAGATCGGCATCTCCGCCACGTGCGCGCGCGTGCCCGTCTACACCGGCCACTCCGAGTCGGTCAACGTGCAGACCCGCGAGCCGCTGTCTCCCGAGGGGTGCCGCGACCTGCTCAGCGGCGCGCCCGGGATACAGGTGATAGACGACCCCGCCAGCGGCCTCTATCCACTGGCCATCGATGCCGCGGGCCAGGACGACGTCCTCGTCGGGCGCATCCGCGCCGACGACTCCCACCCTCGCTGCCTGAACCTGTGGGTGGTGGGAGACAACCTGCGCAAGGGCGCGGCCACCAACGCGGTGCAGGTGGCCGAGCTCCTGGTGAAGCGCAACCTGCTGCGCGATGCTGCGGCCTAGACCGAGCCCTCGGGCTGCGGTGTGGCCACGCTCGACCGGCGGTTGTTGGACTGTCTCGCCCCATCCGGGCGGGCGAGGCGGGCCAGGTCGCGCCGCGAGCTGATCCCCAGCTTGCGGTAGATGTTGCGCGCGTGGGTGCGCACGGTCTCAAGCCCGATAGACAGGGAATGGGCGATCTGGCCGTTGGTGGCGCCCTCCTGGAGCAGCTCCAGGACGTCGGCCTCGCGGGGGGTGAGGAGGTCCGAGCCCTGGAAGCCGAGGCTTCCGGAGCCACCGGCCGCGGCCGAGCGCGGCAAGACGTGCATGCCGCGCGAAGCCAGGTGGATGGCGTTCACGACGTCCCGGCCCTGGGTCTCCTTGGACAGGCAGGCGGTGGCGCCGAAGGACAGCATCTGGTTGCACTCGGCGGCAGTGGGGCGATTGGCCAGTACCACCAGGCGGGTCTTGGGGAAGGCCTGGTGGAGCTGGAACACCTGGGCCGGGCTCGTCAGCGAGCCGAAGTTCATGACTGCCACGTCCGGCGCGTGCTCATGGATGGAGCGCTCCAGCGCCGAAGGGGCCACCCGGTCGGCCAGCAGCTTCAGGTTCGGATCCTCGGCGACCAGCTGCGTTAGACCGAGGGCGACGAGGTCCTCGAACTTGGCGAGGACCACGCTCACGTTGCTCGTCATGGCCGCAGTCTATGAGGTGAGTGCCGGGGAGCGGACCTGGGACGCTCTCAGTGGGCCGGGGCCCGCAGGCCGTGGGCGATGTCACGGGCAGAGATCGGCGCCGGTCGCCCCACGTGGAATCCCTGCGCGTAGTCCACGCCCAGCTGCTGCAGCAGCACTCGGGTCGGCTCGTCCTCCACGAACTCGGCGATCGTCCGCTTGTCCAGGCCGCGGGCGATGTCCACCAGCGATTGCACCAGGACCCGGTTGACCGGGCTCTGGGGCAGGTGCTCGATGAACTCGCCGTCGATCTTCAAGTAGTCGAAGGCGAAGTGCTTGAGGTAGTGGAAGGAGGCAAAGCCGGCCCCGAAGTCGTCGAGGGCGAACTCGCAGCCCAGCTCACGCACCAGCCCGCCGAAGTCCTTGGCCCGCTCGAGATTCACGATCGCGGCCGTCTCGGTCATCTCGAAGACGAGCCCCGACGGATCGACCCCGGTCTCCTTCAGGCGCGAGCGCAGCAGCTCGGCCAGGGCCGGGTCGGTCACGGACTTCGCCGACACGTTCACCTCCATCACGGCCTCGACCCCGGAGGTCTGCAGCTCGGCGATCAGGTCGATGGCCTGTCCCACCACCCACCGGTCGATCTCCTGAATCAGGTCGAAGCGCTCGGCCACGTGCAGGAAGGCAGCCGGCGGAAGCAGCTCGTCCTGGTCGCCGAGCATTCGTAGGAGCAGCTCGTAGCGCGGCCGGGAGTCGTCCTTCAGGCTCTCGATCGGCTGCCCGTGGAGCACGAATCGATCGTCGGTCAGCGCCTCGCGAATCCGCTCGACCCAGCCCAGGCGGCCGGCCATGCCCGTGCCCCGCGAAGTCGGGCTGAACACCGCCCAGCGGTCTCGGCCCGCCTCCTTTGCGTCGTACATCGCGATGTCGGCCTCGGCCAGTACCTCGTCGGCGGTCGGGCTTCCGGACTCGCCGCCGAAGAGGGCGATGCCAAAGCTCGCCGTCGTACCCACCTGTCCCCGCTGGCCGGCCACGACGGCGCCGTTGCGGATCGTCAGCCGCAGGTCCTCGGCCACCTGCTCGGCCCGAGCCCGGTCGGCGTCGGTAATCAGGACCACGAACTCGTCGCCGCCCAGGCGCGCCAGCACCTCGCGGGGGCCCAGCCGGTCGTCCAACAGCCCGGAGACGCGGGTGATCAACTGGTCGCCGACGCTATGGCCGAGGGAGTCGTTGGTGTACTTGAAGTGGTCGAGGTCGAGCGCCACGACGGCGCCGCTGTCTCCCTCCCGGCGGGCGCCGGCGAAGGCGGCCGACAGCTCTTCTTCGAAACGGCGCCGGTTGAACAGGCCCGTAAGCGGATCGTGGTCGGCCAGGTACTCGAGCTCCCCCTCGTAGCGCTTGCGCTCGGAGAGGTCCTGTAGCTGCAGTATCCGGTGGGTGGCGCTGCCGTGCTGGTCGCGCACGATCGAGGTGGATAGCAGCACCCATAGCGCCCGCCCCTGCGCGTCGAGAAGGCACCGCTCGGACTGGGTCGTGTCTCCGTTCTCGACCTCGGTAGCGATCGCCGCCCCGTCATCGGGGTGGGCCAAGCGGGCCGGGTCGAGCTCGAGCAGGCGCTGCCGGGAGTAGCCGGTCAGCTTGCACAGCGCATCGTTGGCTTCGAGCAGCCGCGTGCCCCTGGCATCGGTCAACGCCATGCCGACGCCCGAATCCTCGAAGGCCCTTTGAAAGCGCTGCTCGGCAGCGTGGCGCTCTCCCTCGGCGGTCTCGCGCTCGGCCAGCCTGCGGTCGCTGAGCTGTTGGGCGTAGCGCTCGCGGCGGCCCAGCCCGACCAGCAGGAGAGCCACGGAGAGCGTGAGCGCCAGGCCGCCGGCGAGGATCGTGGCGGGCAACGCCATCGAGGCCCGCACGGGCGTCTTGACCCGCACCGTCCAGTTCCGACCGGCGGCGCGGACATCGGCGGCACCTGCCTCCTCCAGGCGGCCCGAGGGTCCGTAGATCTTGCGCGGGCCATCGAAGATCTGGAGCTGGGCGTCCGGGCCGCGCGACTTTCTCACCGCGTCGCCCAGGCTCGTCGCCTCGAAAGAGCTCACTGCCAGCGCCTTGAGCGCGCCGCGCCGCTGGACGATCGTGGCGGTGGGGGCCCCGGGCGAATAGACGGGCAGGAACAGCAGCAGGCCCCTGCGCCCCGACTCGGACAGCTCCACCGGACTCGTGGTCTGGGCCGAGCCGCGGTCGCGGGCGGCGCGCAGGGCCGGGCCGCGCGCGGGATCGGCGTTCAGGTCGAGCCCCACAGGGAGCTTCTTGGCGTAGCCGGCGAACGGGCTGTAGCGGTAGGAGACCGGGTAGTACTCGGGCCGCGCGCCGGCGCGGCGCAAGTGGCTCCCCGCGCTCTCCCGTATCGGCGAGCTCCCCGGTGATCGCTCGAAGGCCGGACGCAAGGGGGCGGGCACGCGCGTGACCAGGAAGGTGGAGGAAAAGGGCGAGCCCGCCAGCAGCGTCTGCGCGAAGGAGTCGAACTCGCTGCCGCTGACCTTCTGGGAGGCGTTGAACAGGCCCTGGACGGTGCCCAGCGCCTGAAGGCTCAGCGCGAACCGGCTCTGCAGGTCGGCCCCGGCGCGCACGGCCTGTTCGTGCTTGTTTTGGTCGGCGCTACGGCTCTCGTGCCCGGCGACCACGGCGGCGGTAGCCAGCGTCCCGAGCGCGAGCGCGGCTATGGCGGCAAGGATCAGTCTACGCCCGGTGCGCATGGTTACCCCATCGGCCGCGAGCGCCGTTCACTTGAATGCGACCCGCAAGCGCAGCGGTCAGGCAGCGGCGAGCTCCCCGACCTTGCGCTGGACGTCGCCGGTCTTGACCACGTGCTTGTCCATGCCCAGCTCCTTGGGCTCCAGGCCCAGGGCCAGCCCCACCAGCTGGGGAAGATGGAGCACCGGCACGTTCAGGTCGCGCTCCACGAACTTCTGGGCCTCGGGCTGTTGCATGTCCAGATTAAGGTGGCACAGCGGGCACGGGGTTACCAGGCAGTCCGCGCCGGCGTCGATGGCGTCGGCCAGGTGCCGACCCGCCTGGCGAAGCGACGTGGTCCGGTTCATGGTGATCACCGGGAAGCCGCAGCACTTGTGGCTGCCGGCGTAGTCAACGGTCTGGGCGCCCAGCACCTCGATCAGGATGTCCAGGTACTTGTCGCGGTTGGGATGGTCGTGGAATCCGAGGCGCTCGGTGGGGCGAACGATGTAGCAGCCGTAGAAGGGGGCGACGCGCAGTCCCTCGAGGGGGCGCACGACCTTCTCGGCGAGCTTCGCCAGCCCGATCTCCTCCACCAGCAGCCAGAGGAAGTTCTTGTTCCACCAGCCGGCGCTCTTCTCGTAGGCGAGCCCCTCGTCGCCGAGGTGGGAGTTCACCTGGGAGCGGTAGTCGCCGTCGGCGTCCAGGCGCTGCTGGCACTCCGACTGGGCGCCCTGGCAGGTCGAGCAGATGTTCATCATGCCCGCCGCGCCCTCGACGCCCTGGGCCAGGGCGAAGGTGCGGGCGTTCAGGGTGTCCACCAGCTCCTGGTTGTGCTCGGCGATCACCCCTGCGCCGCAGCAGTTGGCGCGGTCGAGCTCGACCAGCTCCAGGTCCAGCTTGGGGGCCACCAGCTCCATCGAGCCGTGCAGCTCGGGGGTGAAGCCGCGCGATACGCAGCCGGGCCAGTACGCGAGCTTCATGACTCTTCGCTTCCCTCGGCCATGGCGCCCTCCTCCTCGTCGGCGTTCTCGCCGATGATGTACATGTTGATCTCGAGCCGCTCGTCCTTGGTCTCGATCTCCTTGAAGATCCTTTGCACGCTCTTCTGGTCGGGCAGCTTGGGATGCAGCAGCGCCTTGCGCGGGGACACCTTGCCCGAGGCCAGCCCGCGGGCGGCGGTGGGCAGGCTCTCCACCAGCTGCTTCACCGCGCCGGGCTCGGTCTGACCCCTGATCAACGAGCCGTCGCCGAACGAGCGCGGCAGCAGCTGCGCCTCGTGCAGCGTTCCGTAGCGCTCGACGATGTTCACGAAGGCGTGCTCGTGGCCGTATCCGTTGTTCTTGTCCTTGATCTCGTGGTCCGCGGTGGCCCGACGGCGCAGGCGCATGATCTGGTCCATCGGCGCCACATCCTTGGGGCAGACCTCCACGCACGCGAAGCAGTGGGTGCAGTCGTAGATGCCGTGGGGGTCCTCGGCCAGATCACGCAGGCGCTCCTCGTGCTGGCCGTCGCGCGGGTCGCCCACGAAGCGGTAGGCCTTGGCCAGCGCGGCCGGGCCGACGAACTCGGGGTCGACCTCCAGCGAAAGGCAGGCGCTGACGCACGCGCCGCACTGGATGCAGGCCATCGACTGGGTCACGTCGATCATGGCCTCGGCGGGCACGATGTACTCGCGCTCGGGGGGATCGCCCTCGGGCAGCAGCCAGGGCACCACGCGCTGGATCTTCTTCCAGTGCACGGCGTCCATGTCCACGATCAGGTCCTTGAGCACGGGCATGTTGCCCATCGGCTCGACCACGATCGGGTTTCCCTTGCCGGCCTTGGCCTGGGCGTGGCCCAGCTGGGTGTTGCAGGCCAGCGCGGACC
>JBPCNQ010000039.1:0-4170 GCA_051001095.1 Thermoleophilaceae bacterium | reverse complement strand
GCGCGCGACCTGGCCAAGGGCGTCAAGGGGCTGCAGGTGTGGACGCTGGACCGGCGCGAACAGGCGTTCATGGACCTGCGGGTACTGGGAAAGGGCGATCCCGCAGAGTCGAAGGCTCACTACCTGGGCTTCAAGTACCGGCGCGTGACCGGCGACCGTGTGCCCTTCGTGGCCGACTGGGGCCTGGCGACGTCGGTCAACGACATCCGCCGAGTGGTGCTCAAGGCGCGCGCCGGGGGCCGGCGGCGGGTCTTTCTGGGCGGCCACTCCCGCGGCGCATCTACGGCCGCGGCCTACGCCGCGTGGGACTTCAAAGGCCGAGCCGGCTACCGCGACCTGGCCGGGCTATTCCTCATCGACGGTGGGCTGCTGGGGGCCATCGCGGGCAAGTCGGTGAGCCAGATTCCGGCTTCCGCCGCGAGGCAGCAGCTGGGGGCCATCCGGGGCGGCAAGGTCTTCAACGACCCGCTCGGGACTGGGATCCCCGAGCTCGGCCCGATCTTCCAGCAGGTCGCGGCCCAGTACGCCGCCAAGCAGCCCGGCCGCACGTCGGCGCTGCGCTCCTTGGCGCTGCTGCCGCCCGCGTTGAAGCCCGCCTTCCCCGTGACCAACGAGGCCTTCCTGGGGCGCAACTTCGACCGCCAGACCTCTCCACCGGGCTTCAACGCGCTGCGGGTGAACTCGGGCCGCCTGGCCCGGCCGGGCAACCCGCGCCGCTGGGTGGACGGCGAGATCACCCCGATCCAGACTTTGGCCCGCACCTTCTCCCGCCCACGCGCCACCGAGTGGTACTTCCCCCAGCGACTGGTGCTCGACATCGCCGCCGCCAATCCCATGCGCCGCGACGCCGTGGCCTCGAGCCTGGGCCTGCGGCTGTGGCACACCAGGCGGATCGATACCCCGCTGTACGCGTACGAGACCGAGCTGACCCACCGGGCGGTCAGCAAGGGCGCGCTGCGGCTGGTCAGGCGCTCGAGGATCGAGGACTACCTGGTGGTCACGAACACGCGGCTCAGCCACCTGGACGCGGTGCTGGCTCCCCGCCGGACCAACGCGTTCACCAAGTCGGCGACGAAGTTCCTGAAGAAGCTGATCAAGCGCAGGAGCCGCTGAGCGGCTGCCCTCGAGATGCTGGTCAGGCGGCCAGCGCGAGCGGCGCCGGGCGGGGCAGTGCGATCACCGCTGCCGCCTCGTGAGCCTGCTCCACCGCCACGATCTGCATCAGGCAGCCGCAGCCGGCGCACAGCACGGCGTCGAGCTCGTCCAGCGAGCCGACCTCCTCGGCCGTGGTCTCGCAGTCTTCGTCGGAGCAGATGAGGATGGCCAGCAGCATGTGACCCCATGGTGGGGCCGGCGTCGGACGGACCCGCGCTAGACGCCCACGACTCCCAGGCCCAGCGAACGGGCTGCCTGAGCTTGCCTGACGTCGAAGGTGAGCAGCGGCACGGCTGGGCCACCGGCGCGCTGGACGGCCGCGAGATGCAGGGCGTCGAGGGCTTGAGCGGCGCGCTCGAGTCGGCGTAGAGGGTGTCCACACGTTGCCAGCCGACAGGCCGTTGACGAAACGGGCATGGATGCCCGTTTCGTCGAGGGCATCACCCGTCGTCCTGCCGAAACGCCCAGCGGACCTCGTCGATCGACAGGCCGCCGGCCAGGCAGGCCAGCAGCTTCATCCGGGCGGCCTGGGGTGAGAGGAAGCCGGCCGGGATGATCCGCGTCTCGCGCAGGTCGCGCTCCGAGCCGCGGTAGCCGTAGGTGGCGTTGAGCACCACCCCGCGCTCGGGACGGCAGTAGGCCACCACGGGGATGCGCTCGGCCGCGGCGGCCCACACCCCCAGGAGGGGAGGACCGAGGTGACCGGCGCCCAGCGTGCCGATGATCACCCCGTCGGGCTCGGTGTCCAGGGCGGCCTGGGCCAGAGACCCGTCGTCGCCGGCCATGGTGGGCACGACCAGCACGCGGCGCTCGAGGTCCGGGGGGTCCAGCGGCGGATTGCGCGGCACGCGCGACCAGATGGTCGAGTGGCCCTCGGTCACGCGGCCCAGCGGTCCGGTCTGGGGTGAGGAGAAGGCCACCAGCGAGGTGGTGTCTGTCTTTCGCACACAACGCGCGTGATGGATCTCGCCGCCGAAGCAGACGAGCACGCCCAGGCCGGCCGCCGCCTCGCTGGCGGCCACGCTCACGGCGTCTGAGAGGTTGGCCGGACCGTCGGCCCCGGGGGCCGAGGCGGGACGGATGGCGCCCGTGAACACGATCGGCGCCTCTGCGTCGTGGATCACGTCGCAGAGCATGGCCGTCTCCTCCAGGGTGTCGGTGCCGTGAGTGACCACCACGCCGATCCCGCGCCGGGCGGCGTCGCGGGCCGCGCGGCAGATCTGCAGCTGGTCCTCGAGCCTGAGGTGCGCGCTGGGCACGTTGATGACGGTCTCGGCGTCGATGCCGTGGCGGGTCTCCAGCCCGGGCATGGCGGCCAGCAACGCGGCGCCATCGAGCTCGGGGGTCACGCCTCCCTTGCCGTCGCTGGCCATGGCGATCGTCCCGCCCGCGGCCAGAACCCGCACCCGGCGGGTCTGCTCGGCCTGCCTGCCTGCCTTCCCTCACTTGAGCCTTCTCGCCACGTGCCGCACTCTAAGGGGCCTACCCTCGAAGGGGATGGACACGGCCCGGGCTCCACTGCGCGCGGCGGCGATCGCCGCCTTCACGGTGGGCACGATCCTTTTCCTGATCGATCCTCCATCGCTGTCGGGCGCCGCGGGGCTGCTGACGTTCATCGGCGGCGGCATCGTCCTCACCGTGCTGGCCGCTTGGGGCGCCGTAGCGCTGATGGGTGAGGGGCCCAGCGAGGCTGAGTTCGACCGGGTGGTCAGGCGCAGCGAGGCGCTGGCGAAGATGCCTGTGCCCGAGGCCCCGCCCGACGAGTTCGACGGACTGGTCAGCCAGGCGATCGACGACCTTCCGGCCACGTTCCGCGAACTGCTGAAGGTCACGCCCGTGGTCATCTCGGGCCGCGGTCGCGAGTACCGCGCCTACGGCAACTACATCGGCGACACCGTGGCGCGCGACGACCATCCCGACCGGATCGTGATCTACCGCGACACCCTCGAGCGCGACTTCGGCCACGACCCCGACGCGCTGCGCGCCCAGGTGGAGCGCACGCTGCGCCACGAGCTGGCCCACCACCTGGGCTGGAACGAGCAGGGCGTGCGCGAACTGGGCCTGTAGTGACGCCTGGGGTCAGGAAAATCGAGAGATCTCGGGGAGCAGACTCGCGGGCTGTGCGAGAACCTGGCAAGGAAGAGCCTGGCGACGTGTGCGCACGCACACGAGCCAGGCGATGACAGCCGCCAGGGACCCGCACGACCCGCGAGACGGAGAGGGAGGGATTCGAACCCTCGAGACGGGTCAACCCCGCCCACGCGATTTCCAATCGCGCTCCTTAAGCCACTCGGACACCTCTCCGGGGTCCGGCAAGGCTAGAACATCGCACCGGCGAGCCGTCAGGCCGCCCGGCGCACTTCGGGCGTCCCGGAGTGGCGGCCCCGCCCCGGCTCGGCGTCGGCGTAGCCCACGGCGTGCAGCGGCCCCCCGCAGTCCTCGCAGAGCAGCTCTTTCATGGCCTCGGACGAACCCTCGGCCTCGAAGGCGGCGCGACACTCTTTGTCCTCGCACACGAGTAGAGCCAACATGGCGTGTGGAGATGGTCGGGGGCGTTCCGGACGGAAGCCCCCGTGCCTACCCCGCGTCCTCGGGGCATACCAGCCGGATGTGGCGGCTGGCAACCATCAGGACGGGCGCGGCCCAGGAATCGCCCCCATCGAGCGGCGAGAGCGTGGCCTCCTGGAGGGTGAAGAACTCCACGTCGCGCCGGTTCACGTAGTCGGAGAGCCGGCTGCCAAAGCCATCAGTGGGAAGCGTCATCTGGCCTTGCACCCGGTAGCGGTCGGTCTCGAGCACGACCTTCTCCTTGCGCAGATCCACGGCCCGCGATCCTACTCATGACTTCCGGGGGGCCGGAGAGGTACGGTGCCCTCATGGAGCGAAGTGCCGCCACCGACGCGGTGTTCGAGCCGGTCTCACCGCCGAGCACCTTCGAGGAGACCGTCGAGCGCCTGGGCACGGCCATCCGGCTGGGGCTGCTTGCGCCCGGCTCACGGCTGCCGGCCGAGCGCG
>JBPCNQ010000038.1:0-4185 GCA_051001095.1 Thermoleophilaceae bacterium | reverse complement strand
GTTCGCGGCCTACACCGACCCGGAGCTGATCCCCCAGTGGTGGGGGCCGCACGGCACCACCGCCGAGGTCGACTACATGGACGTGAGGACCGGCGGGCGGTGGCGCTTCGTGATGCACAACTCGGACCACGAGCGGGTTCCTCGGCGCCTACCGCGAGGTCAGCCCGCCCGAGAGGATCGTGCAGACCTTCGAGTGGGAGGGCATGCCGGGCCACGTGTCCGCCGAGACCGCGACATTCGAGGATCTCGGCGACCAGACGAAGGTGACCACCGTCGCGATCTTCCACACCGCCGAGGAGCGCGACGGCATGCTCGGCTCGGGCATGGCGGACGGCCTGAACGAGACATACGAGCGCCTGGACGAGGTGCTGGCCGGGCAGGCGAGCTGACCCCCGCGGTCCGACGTCCGGGGCCGCACTGATGGGGCCATGATCACGGGGTCGTGGGGGTTGGGTGGACATAGCCACCTAACCCCCACGCTCGCAGAGCGCGGCAAAGCGGGTGACTGGGCCCGCCGACACCATCTCCGCGTCCCAGCGACCGACGGCGGCGCCGCGCCTGCCGGATAGCGAGCCTCCTTCGTGATGATCAGTCGCTGACGTGCACCGGCGGGCGAGTACGTAGCGATGCCAGAAGGGACTCCAACGAGGATCTCCAGTGCCCATATGCGGGATGGTTCAGGAAGAAGCCCTCGACCTGCGTAGACCCCAGCAGCGCTGTGGCTCGCGAGAAGCTCGGACCGTACTCGGGCCCTTTCCAGATGAGTAGTCGCCTCAGGGCGTCGCCAGTGCCGCGACCTACAACGATAAGGGTGCGTGGCTGGAGAATCTCAAGCTCCGCGAGAAGAAAACGGACTGGACAGTTCTGCCACATCGCCTGGCTCGGACGGCTGTCATCGCCCAGGGGAGAGCACTTGATCGCCTCCGTAAAGCAGCATCGTCTCCACGCCTCGACCGAGGCAGCAGCGTCGAGTTCGTCCTCTGGCGGCACGGGCATCCCATCCAAGGTGGCCAGGACGGCGGCCATGTAGCGGCCGACGCTGTAGTGAAAAGTCGGCTCGGCTCCTCGGTCGAGCTTCGCGAGCGCTCCAATGACGATCCACCAGTGTGCACCCAGCCCGCCGTACTCGTTCTGGTTGATCGCCACTGCGCACAGACGGTGCTCCTCGTACTGGGGTCCGATCCAGGGGACTGAGATCTCTGCCTCCCCCCGGGGAGGTCGTGCGTGCTGTGGGAAGCCCGCCCAGCACTGATCCTTGGCAGGACAGACGTCGTGCAATGGTTGACCAACGTCATCTTCGATGACCCCCACCTGCTCGTAGGCGTGACAACACCGATCGATGAGTCCGAGTTCGCCGGGGCCGCCCCAGCTTCCCGTGCGAGCTTCCGCAGCAGGCCCGAGTGGGTGTCTTGTTCGGCGGGCACCTGACCCCTACAGCCCGTACGAGCGCCCGATCACGTCCAGCATGATCTCGTCGGTGCCCGCGCCGATCCGGTTGAGGCGCAGGTCGCGCCACACGCGCTCCACGCCGTACTCGCGCATGTAGCCCGCTCCACCGTGGATCTGGATGCACTCGTCGGCCACCTCGACGGCGATCCGTGGGGCGTACAGCTTGGCCATCCAGATCTCGCGCACGTGGTACTCGCCGTTGGCAAAGCGCCACGCGGTTGTGTAGGTGAGCTGGGGGCGGACTCGAGCTTTACGGCCATCTCGGCGAACTTGTGCCGGATGGCCTGGAACTTGCCGATCTGGCGGCCAAACGCCTTGCGCTCCAACGCGTAGGCAAGCGTCTTGTCAAAGCATCGCTGGGCGCCGGCGACGCAGCCCGCAGCGCCGATCAGCCGCTAGCCTGGAGCTCCCACATGATGTGGTAGAAGCCCTTGTCCTCCTGGCCGAGGATCGCGGTCTCGGGCACGCGCACGTCCTGGAAGGCCAGCAGCGCGGTGTCCGAAGCGTGCATGCCGAGCTTCTTCAGGCGTCGAGGGAGGCGGCTGCGTCTCTGTGATCCCGTCTCCTCAGCCGACGAGCCCGCGCGCGCGCAGGTCGGCCAGCGCCTCGTCGCCGCGCTCGACGGGGGCCTGGCCGGCCACCCACCCGGCCAGCTCGGGCAGGCCGTCCTCGAGCGCTACGGCCGCCTCGAACCCGAGAGCCCGCGCGGCGCGGGCGGTATCGGCGAAGCAGTGGCGGATGTCGCCGGCGCGGAACTCGCCGGTGACCTCGGGCTCGAGGTCCGAGCCCAGCGCCCGGGCGATGCGTGCGGCCAGGTCCGCGATGGCCACACCCCGCCCCGTGGCCACGTTCAGTGCCTGCCCGGAGGCGCCCGGGGCGTCCATGGCCGCGACCGTCGCCCGCACCACGTCGCTCACGTGCACCAGGTCGCGCATCTGGCGGCCGTCCTCGAAGACCAAGGGCCGGCGGGCCGCCAGCACCCGGGAACAGAAGATGGCGGCCACGCCCGTGTAGGGGTTGCCCAGGGCCTGGCGGGGGCCGTAGATGTTCAGGTAGCGCAGCGCCACGGTCTCCAGCCCGTAGGCGCGGCCCAGCACGAGCACCAGCTCCTCCTGGTCGCGCTTGGTGATGCCGTACACGCTGGAGGGGCGAAGCGGGGCGTCCTCGGAGGTGGGGCGGGGGCACAGCTCACGGCCGCAGTGGCCGCAGACGGGCTCCCACTCGCGCCGGCGCAGCTGCTCGACGTTGCGAACCGGAGGGGCCGCTTCGCCGTGCTCGGCGCAGGCGTAGGCCCCGTCTCCGTAGACGACCATGGAGGAGGCGGCAACGAGGCGCCGGACACGATCGCGGCGTTCGATCACGGCCTCGAGCAGGGTGGCCGTACCGCCACAGTTCACGTCGACCGCCTTTCGCACGTGCACCATCGACTCGCCGTTTCCCACCACGCCGCCCAGATGGAAGACACGGTCGACTCCCTCCAGCACCCGGTCCACGGTGTCGCGGTCGCGCAGGTCTCCGATCACCACCTCGGCCTCCGCGGGTACGTGGGCCGGCAGCTCGCCCGTGGGATGGGCGAGCGGGTCCAGGTTGTCGAGCACGCGGACGCGCTCGCCCGCGGCCAGCAGGGCGTCGACGAGGTGCGAGCCGACGAAGCCCGCGCCCCCGGTGACCAGGACCGTGTCGTTCACCAGACCGTGTAGAAGAGCAGCTCGGTGGCCAGCGCCTGGCAGGCCAGGGTCACGAGGACCGGGCGGAGGTAGCGCTGGGGCAGCGCGGTGGCCGCGGCGATGCACAGCGGCGGCACCAGGAAGAGGTAGATCCGCTCGGTCTCGGCCTTGGTGAACCCCAGCACCGCCGAGATGGCCAGGACGGCGAACAGGGCCAGCGCCACGGTCTGGCCCGCCCCCAGGGCCCGCAGGCCCAGCCAGGCGACGGGCAGCCCGGCGGCGATCAGGAAGGCGCTGGGCGCGCCGAGCACCCAGAAGCCGTACGGGCGCCCCGAGGCCACCCCCTCGCGGTAGACGCTCTCCGCGGCGCGCACGGCCCCGAAGGGGTCGAAGCCGGTCGCCAGGTACAGCAGTCCATAGAAGGCGATGAGGCCGGCCGCGCAGGCGACGGCCAGGCCCGCCGCGGGGCGCACTCCGTCGCGGCGCAGCGCGACGAAGGCCATCAGCGCCCCGACGCCGAGGTTCGCCCAGGAGAAGAAGGAGGCGACGGCCAGCGCGGCCGGCCCGGCGACGCGAGCGGTCGCGCCGGACCCGGCCAGCGCGATCATCGCCCCGACGGCGAGCGTGGCGTAGAGGGCGTCGGCCGAGGTGGCCCCGTGCAGAACCGCCGAGGGGGCGAACGCGTAGAGCAGCGTGGCCGAGCGGGCGGTGGCCTCGTCGGCCAGCCGCCGCCCCAGGACGTAGACCAGCGGTACCGAGAGCGCCCCGGCGCCGATGGTGAGCGCCGCCATGCCCTTGGCGGTGTCTATGCCGAGGGCGTGCAGCGTGAGCAGCAGCCCCGGCGGGTGGCCGACGGCGTTCACCGTCAGCGAGGTGCCCATCTGGGCGAAGGTGTCCAGGAGGAAGCGGGTGCCCAGCTCGAGGGCGGGGAGGGCCGGGAGGTACTCGCTCGCGCCCTCCCGGCCGGGCGCCTCATAGACCGCCCACAGGCCCTCCACGCCCGTGCGGGCCACGCCGAGGCCCAGGCGCAGGGCCACCCCGAGCAGGAGCGCCGCGGCGGCAAAGCGCA
>JBPCNQ010000037.1:0-4123 GCA_051001095.1 Thermoleophilaceae bacterium | reverse complement strand
GCATCCAGGCCCAGCAGCTCGGCGAGCCGGAGCCCTACCCGGACGAGGCGCTGGCCGAGGACGCGCCGTCGCAGGGGGACTTCGGGCACACCATGGTGTACTCGCCGGACCGCGCCGCCCGGGTGCTCGACGCCCACCCCGCGACCTCGTCGCGCGCCGTGCTCGCCGGAGCCGGCCGGCGTACCGTGTTGAGCGGCGGGCACGTCGTGATCGGGCGAAGCCGCGACTGCGAGATCACCGTGGAGGACGCCAACGTGTCGCGCCGCCACGCCGAGCTGCAGCCCAAGGACGATGCCTGGATGGTCGTCGACCTGGGCTCGACCAACGGCATAAAGGTGAACAGTCGCCGGGTGGAGCAGGCCGTGCTGCGTCACGGCGACCGCATCACCGTGGGCCTGACCGAGCTCGACTTCGAGCTGGAGTAGGGGCCGGCGTGGACGAGCCGTTGGCGGTGGTGTTGAAGTTCGGCTTCCTGGCCGTCCTCTACCTGTTCCTGCTCTGGGTCTCGCGCAGCGCGCTCCGCGACCTCACCCCGGGCCAGGACGCGGCGGTGGCCTCTGAGCCCGTCGACGCCCCGGGTGGGCGCCGTAGCCGCGACGAGCCCGAGGGCGGCGGACTGCTGCACCGCATGTCTCCGCGCCTGACCGTGGTGGCGGCGCTCGGCCGCGAGCCCGGGGAGGTGATCGACATCCCGGAGGGGGTGACGATGGGGCGGGGGGACACCGCCGACATCAACATCGACGACCCCTTCGCCTCGTCGGCCCACGCCCGCGTCTATGCGCGCGGCGACTTCATGCAGCTTGAGGACATGGGCTCCACCAACGGGACGTATCTGAACGGACGCCAGGTCCGGGGGGCGGAGAGGCTCAAGGAGGCGGACGTGATCCGCATCGGCGACACTGAGTACCGCTACGGGGAGTAGGGCGATGACGCTGAGGGTCACGGAGAAGGTCGGGCGTTCGGACGTCGGGCGACAGCGCGAGGCAAACGAGGACAACTACGTGCTCGCCTCGCCCCTGTTCGCCGTCGCCGACGGCATGGGCGGGGCCCAGGCCGGGGAAGTGGCCTCCCGCGCCGCAGCGGACGTCTTCGAAGGGGCGCCGGGGGGTGCCGACTCGGCGCGCCTCCAGCCCGAGCGGCTGCTCACCGAGCTCATCCAAGAGGCCAACCGGCGCATCTTCGAGATGGCCCAGAGCGATCCTTCGCGACGCGGCATGGGCACGACGTTGACCGCGGCCATGGTCTGGCCCGAGGGCGTGAGCGTGGGCCACGTCGGGGACTCCCGGGCCTACCGTCTGCGGGAGGGCGCGCTGGATCAGCTGACCCACGACCACTCCCTGGTGGGTGAGCTCCAGCGCAGCGGTCAGCTCACCGCCGAGGCGGCCGAGCACCATCCGCAGCGCTCGATCATCACGCGTGCGCTCGGGCCGGAGGCCGACGTGGAGGTGGACGCCCACACCCACACCGCTCGCGCCGACGACGTCTTCCTGCTCTGCTCGGACGGCTTGACCGGGATGGTCTCGGACGCCGAGATGGAGTCGATCCTGCGCGCCGCGGAGTCGCTGGACGCGGCCGCCGAGGCGCTCGTGCGGGTGGCCAACCAGAGCGGAGGCAAGGACAACATCACCGTGGTGCTCTTCCGCCTGGGCGAGGACGAGAGTGAGGACACCGACGACGAGGGCACCCTCTCGGGCTCGGAGACGATTCACCAGGGCCTGACCACCGACGACGTGCAGGCCGCTGTGCGGGAGAAGGAGCGGACCGGACCCCTCGGGGCGCAGGCGACGGTGAGCACTGCGGGGGCCCTTTCAGGGAACCCTGTGGCCGCAAGCAGCCGTGTACGAGACCCGCAGGGACGCGGGTCTCGTCAAGAGCATCCGCGAGACCCGCAGGGACGCGGGTCTCGTCGAGGGCACGCGCGCCGCTCCGGTGGGCGCCGCGCCCTGACCGCGCTGGTCGCCCTGCTGCTCGTCGCGGTGCTCGCCGGGGGCGCCTACCTCGGCGGCCGCTCGGTGTACTTCATGGGCACCGACGACGCGGGCCTGGTCACGCTCTACCGGGGCGTCCCCTACGAGCTGCCGATGGGCATCGACCTGTTCTCGGAGCACTACGCCAGCTCGGTGCCGGCGCGAACCCTGGCGCCGACTCGGCGTGAGCGGCTGCTCGACCACCAGTGGCGGTCCAAGGCCGACGCTGAGGATCTGGTGCGCCAGCTCGAGCGCGGCAAGCTGGACACCGGGCAGGGCGCGAGCGGCGGGGCGCAGGGTGCAAGCAGCGGGGCTGTCCGCCAGTGAGCGCCCGCACGCGTGAGCTCCTCGGTCTGGTGCCCGTCGCCCTGGTGGTCAGCGCCGGCTTCGCGGCCGTGCTGGTGTCGCGGGCCCCGCCGGGCTCGGGCGTCGAGGACATACGCGCGGGCACCCTGACCTACGGCCTGGTGTTCCTGGGCCTGTGCGTGTTCGCCCACCTGTTCATCCGCGCTCGGCTGCCCGACGCCGACCCCTACCTGTTTCCGCTGGCGGCCACGCTCGCCGCGTTCGGGCTGGTGGTGATCTACCGGATCGATCCCGAGCTCGCCCGCGAGCAGGCCCAGTGGTTCGTGATCGGCCTGATCTTCTTCGTGGCCACGATCGTCTTCCTAACCGATCACTCCGTGCTGGAGCGCTATCGGTACACGATCGCCGCGGCGGGGATCGCGCTGCTGCTGATGCCGCGCCTCCCGGTGATCGGCTCGCAGGACAACGGGGCGTTCCTGGCCGTGCAGATCGGCCCGATCCGGTTCCAGCCCGCGGAGTTCGCGAAGATCGCGATCGTCATCTTCCTGGCCAGCTACCTGCGCGACACCGGGGACGTGCTGGTCCGCGCGCGCAGCACGCCGCTCACCGGCGTGCAGCAGGCGCTCTTCCTGGTGGTGCCGGCCGCCCTGGTGGTGCTCGTGGTGGTGGCGTTGGGGCTTGGTCTGGCCGAGGTGGTCCTGCTGGCCGTCTTCGTGGCTTCGGTGGCGGCGGTGCTGCGCGAACGGCCCTCGCTCAAGCACTTCGGGCCGTTGCTGCTGGTCTGGGGGCTGGCCATGTTCATGCTGCTCTTCATCCGGGACCTGGGCAGCTCGCTGATGTTCTTCGGCGCCTTCCTGGCCCTGCTCTACATCGCCACCGCCCGGCTGTCGCTGGTGGGAATCGGCGCCACCATGTTCCTGGGCGGGTCGACGTACCTGGCCGGCACCGTCGGGCACGTGCAGGACCGCATCGACGTGTGGCAGACCCCGTTTGACCCCAAGCTGCTGGAGAAGACGGGCGGCTCCTACCAGATCGCCCAGAGCCTGTTCGCCCAAGCCGACGGCGGGCTGTTCGGCCAGGGCTTCGGCCAGGCGCTGCTGCAGATCCCCGGGACCGGCAAGATCATCCTGCCCGCGGCCCACACCGACCTCATCTACGCCGTGATCGTGGACGAGGTCGGGCTGTTCGGCGCCGCGGGGCTCATCCTCGTGTACCTGCTGTTCGCGGCCCGCGGCTTCAAGACCGCGCTGGTGGCCGGCGACGGCTTCTCCAAGCTGCTGGCCGCCGGGCTCACCGCGGTCTTCGCGCTGCAGGTGTTCGTGATCGTCGGCGGGGTCACCAAGGTCATCCCGCTGACCGGAGTGACCTTGCCCTTCGTCTCCTACGGAGGCAGCTCGATCGTGGCCAACATGGTGCTCCTGGCGCTGCTCCTGATCGTCTCCGAGCACGCCCGGCGCGACCGCCTGCGGCTGCAGGGCGGACTGGTGTGAGCCCGGCGTGAACCGCCAGATCGTCCAGCTCTTCGGGATCTCGATGATCCTCTTCGCCGTCCTCGTGGGCTTCACCTCGCGCTGGTCGGTCTTCGATGCCGCCGCATTGAAGGACGAGCCGTCCAACCGCCGCCCGCTGATCGAGGAGCAGCAGATACCGCGAGGGTTGATCAAGGCCTCCGACGGCACCGTGCTGGCGCGCAGCGTCGGCCATGGTCGCGGCGAGAACCGCATCTTCTCGCGCACCTACCCCACCGGGCCGCTGTTCTCCCATGCCGTGGGCTACTCGTTCATCTCGCGGGGGCGCGCCGGTCTGGAGCGCTCGCGCAACGGCGCCCTGACCGGCCAGGAGAGCGAGTT
>JBPCNQ010000036.1:0-10067 GCA_051001095.1 Thermoleophilaceae bacterium | reverse complement strand
TCTCCCCCGCCGCATGTTCTCCAAGGTCCTGGTCGCCAACCGCGGCGAAATCGCCATCCGCGTCATGCGGACGCTCGAGGAGCTGGGCATCGGCTCCGTGGCGGTCTACTCCGAGCCCGATCGCGACGCCCCGCACGTCAAGCGCGCCAACGAGGCCTACCTGCTGGGCCCCGGCCCTGCCTCCGAGAGCTACCTCGACGTGGACAAGATCCTGGAGGTGGCCAGCCAGGCGGGCGCCGAGGCGATCCACCCCGGCTACGGCTTCTTGGCCGAGAACTCGGCGTTCGCCCGGGCCTGTGACGAGGCCGGCATCACGTTCATCGGGCCGCCCGCCGACGCCATCGACGCCATGGGCTCCAAGACCCGGGCGCGCGAGCTGATGAAGGGCGCGGGCGTGCCGATCGTGCCCGGCACCACCGAGCCGGTCGAGACCGTCGACGACGCCAGGAAGGTCATCGAGGAGTCGATCGGCTACCCCGTGGCCATCAAGGCCGCCGGCGGCGGGGGCGGAAAGGGCTTCCGCGTGGCCCTGGAGGAGTCCGAGCTGCAGGATGCCTTCGACGGCGCCGCCCGCGAGGGCGAGAAGTTCTTCTCCGACGCCACCGTCTACCTCGAGCGCTATCTGCCCGACCCCCGCCACGTGGAGGTCCAGGTCCTGGCCGACCGCTCGGGCAACACCGTTCACCTGTTCGAGCGCGACTGCTCCGTGCAACGCCGCCACCAGAAGCTGATCGAGGAGAGCCCGGCCCCGGCGGTCTCCCCCGAGCTGCGCGAGAAGATCGGCGAGATCGCCACCGACGCCGCCAAGGCCGTGGGCTACTACTCGGCGGGGACGATCGAGGGCCTGCTCCAAGACGACGAGTACTTCTTCCTCGAGATGAACACCCGCGTGCAGGTCGAGCACTGCGTGACCGAGATGGTCACCGGCATCGACATCGTGCGCGAGCAGATCCGGGTGGCCGCCGGCGAGGAGCTGCCGTTTACCCAGGACGACATCGAGTTGCGCGGGCATGCCATCGAGTGCCGTATCAACGCGGAGACGGCAGCCAGCAACTTCGCCCCCGCTCCGGGCCAGATCACCCACTACGTCGAGCCCGGTGGTCCCGGCGTCCGCGTGGACTCCGGCGCGCGGGAGGGGTACGAGGTGCTGCCGCTGTACGACCCGATGATCGCCAAGCTGATCGTCTGGGACTCAGACCGGGAAGCCTCCACCAGGCGCATGATCCGCGCGCTCGGCGAGTACGAGATCGGGGGTCTGACCACGCTGATCGGCTTCCACACCGCGCTGATGGACACCGACCAGTGGCGCGCGGGCGAGACCTGCCGCGACCTGGTCGAGGACAAGGACTGGCTGAAGGCCCTGGCTGGACCCGGCCCCGAGCCGGCCGATGACGAAGAAGCCCCGAAGGTGGAGCGCGACTACGCCGTCGAGGTCTCTGGCCGGCGCTTCGACGTCAAGGTGATCGGCGAGGCGTTCGCGGGTGGCGCCGTGGCCGGCAACGGCGCGGCGGGCGCAACGTCGCCACCCAAGCGCGCCGAGCGCAAGAAGTCCGCCGGCGGGGGGCCCGACCAGATCACCTCACCACTGCAGGGCAACATGTGGAAGGTGGTGGTCGGCCAAGGCGACGAGGTCGAGGAGGGCCAGCTGCTCTGCATCATCGAGGCGATGAAGATGGAGAACGAGATCACCGCCCACAAGGCGGGCACGATCGCCGAGTTGCCCATCACCGAGGGGGAGCCGATCAAGACGGGGGACCCCATCGCGACCATCACCTCGCCCGCAGCTGCCGAGGAATGACCTACCGCGAGCTCGACCCGCCCGCCGCGCTGGGGCGATGGGTCGAGTGTGCGTGGGAGGTCGTGACCGGCGGCGAGGAACGCCGCGTCGTGCCCGACGGCTGCATTGACGTGGTGTGGACACCGGCCGAGCTCCCAGCTGGTGGGCGCCAACAGCACGGCGTTCACCGTCGCGATGGAGCCGGGCGCGCGCGAGCGGCGTGCGCTTGCACCCGGGCGCTGCGCCGGCACTGCTGGGCGTGCACGGCGAGAGCGTGCGCGACGCGCGGGTGCCGCTGACCGACGCGTATGGCGCCGGTGCTCTGGCGCTAGAGGAGCGGATGGCGATCGGGGCACCCCGAGAGCGCACTTCACTGCTGCTGGGGTGGCTGGCCGTTCGGGCCCGCACGGCACCGGCACCCGACCCGCTGATCCGCGCGACCGCGCGTGCCCTCGCGGTGGGGCCGCACCGAAGGATCGGCGCGCTGGCCCGCGAGCTGCACGTGAGCGAGCGCCACCTGCGCCACCGCGTGACTGCCCAGGTGGGCTACGGACCCAAGCGCCTCGGCCGTGTGCTGCGCCTGCGGCGTGCGATGGCAGTCGCGAACGCCGGCGCAGGTCTGGCGGCCGCGTCGCACGTGGGCGGCTACGCCGACCAGGCGCACTTCACAAGCGACTGCGTTGCGCTGGCCGGGGTTCCACCAGGCCAGCTCGTGTAGGCAAGAGGTCCGTTTTCTTCAAGACAGCGCCCGCCCCCGTCGTGCATCATCGGCATATGCTCACCGATCTGCCCAATGTCGGCCCCAAGGTCGCGGCGAAGCTCGAGGCGATCGGCATCGCGGCGCCCGAGGACCTGCAGGGCCGGGATGGGGAGCAGCTATACGAGCAGCTCTGCGCGCTTAACGGCCGGCGCCACGACCCGTGCCTGCTGGATACCTTCGTAGCTGCCGTGGCCTACGCGGACGGGGGACCCCCGCTGCCGTGGTGGCACTTCTCGCGCCGCCGCAAGGCGCGCGAGCAGGCCCGCCGATGACCGCGCGCCTGGGCTGGGTGATCGTCTACGTGCCCGACGTGGCGGCGGCGGTGGAGCTCTACGGCCGGGCTTTCGGGCTGCAGCCTCGGTTTGCCACCAAGGGCTTCGCCGAGCTGGAGACCGGCGCCACGGCGCTGGCGTTCGCCTCCGACGTCACGGCCAGCCAAAACATGGGCCACCCGTTTCACCGCGCCGGCCTGAACGAGCCCCGGCCAACGTGGAGATCGCCCTCGTCTTTGACGACGTCCATGCTGCGTATGCGCGGGCGGCGGGCTGCAGCGCACTGACCGAACCGAGCGACAAGCCCCACGGCCAGACAGTGGCCTACGTGCGCGACCCGTGGGGCACGCTGGTCGAGGTGGCGTCGCCGGTCACGCCTCGGGGGGAGGCGGGTTGACACCAGAGCCGACAGGGCTCACTTGACGACCTTCACGGTCCCCGTCATGAAGGCGTGGTAGACGCAGTAGTACTTGAAGTCGCCGGCCTTCTTGAAGGTGACCGGCTTGGTCTGCCCCTTGGAGATGTCGCCCGAGTCGAAGGCCCCCTGGGGCTTGGAGGTGGCGGTGTGCTCGGCCGTGTCCTCGTTGGTGAACGAGACCTTCGTCCCAGCCTTGACCTCGATCATCTGGGGCTTGTACTTGAAGTCCGATATGTCGACCTTGTCGGTCTTGGCCGGGGTGCTCGAGGAACCGGAGCCGCCGGACTTCTGGCTGGACGAGTCGGAGGACCGGGAGCCGCAACCGGCCACCAAGACGCAGAGGACGACGGCGAGCAGGAGATGGGGTCGCATGGCTTCTAGTGTGCCCCAGCCGGCCTACGGGCCGCAAGCAGACAGCCGATCAATACCGGCAGCGCGATCACCTCGGCGGCGACGGCGAGGACCACCGCAGCGCGCCAGTCGGGCTCCTGGTAGCCGAAGATCCCCCCGCCCATGGCCAGGAGGATCGAGACGAGCGAGCCGAGGCACAGCGGAATCGCGCCCAGCGCGCCCAGCCGCCGCAGGGTCTCGTCGCGCTGCAGGAGCAGCACCGCCAGGGCCGCGCCGCCCGCGGCGTTGAGCAGGAACAGCCAGCCAATGGTGTCCACCTCGCTGATGAAGTCCAGATACTGCTCGTAGTGGACGGCGGCCACCACGAGGACCAGCGCCGCGGCGGCGAAGCGCAGCGCCGGCGCCAGTCCCCCGGTCACTTGACCACCTTCACGGTGCCGGTCATGAACGCGTGGTAGACGCAGTAGTACTGGAAGGTTCCGGGCTTCTTGAACGCGACCGGCTTGGTCTGGCCCTTGTTGAGGTCGCCGGAGTCGAAGGCGCCCTGGGGCTTGGAGGTGGCCGTGTGCTTGGCCGTGTCCTCGTTGGTGAAGGAGACCTTGGTGCCCGCCTGGACCTCGACCATCTGGGGCTTGTACTTGAAGTCCTTGATGTCGACCGTGTTCGCCTTGGCCGACGTGCCCGACGACTGGCTGGAGGAGGGAGATGGTGGCCCGGAGCCCCCTGCGAGCAGCAGGCCGCTGACCGCCACGATCACGGCGACGGCTGAGGCGGTGAGGAGTCCCGTTCGCACGGGAGTCAATGCGGGTCCAGGACGCGCCCGGATCAGGTTCCCGCGCGGTTGGTGCCGGGCGGCTCGATCGGGAACCGGACGGACTCCACTATTCGACGTCGTCCTGACGGCGACGGACCCGGATGGGCCTCAGGGATCGGCGGGCCCGTCCGTCTCGAACGGGTCGTTGAACACCATGAAGAAGCCCCGAGCGCTGACTGTGCGCTTGACCCCGCGGCGATCCCGCGAGACCACACGAACCACAATCGCCAGGTCCTCTCCGCCCAGGACCAGCCGGCGCCCGGAGCGAGTGGTCCGCAGTCGAGCAAAGCCAACCCGTCCCCGGAGGACCGAGAAGCGCCCGCCCGCCAGCAGGTGACCTCGTCGCCTCAGTTCGACCCGGCCGTGACAGCGCCTGGGAGCGTCCGCCGGGCAGTTGACGTTTACGTCCCCACCGTCCTGGTCGGACACGTAGCGATTGCTCATGCTCGTGCCGACGCTTGATCCTCCTTCCACGGTGGCCGAGGCGGGGCGCGAACGTCGTATCCGCTCACAGCGAACGGCGGGTCTGCCAGCAGCGTGTCGAAGCCCGAGCCGCCGCGCAGGACGTTGTCGCCCGCGTTGCCCACAAGGAAGTCCGCGCCCGAGCCGCCGCTGAGCCGGTCGCTGCCACCGCGACGTCCGGTGCGGGGGCTGTCGGTGTCGGTGCGGCGATCGGCGAATAGGTCGTCGTCACCCTCGCCGCCGGAGAGCACGTCGTCACCTCCGAGGCCCTGGAGCTCGTCGTCGTGGTCGCCGCCGACCAGCCGGTCGTCGCCGCGACCGCCTGCGAGCGCCACACCGAACTCGCGACGTCCGAGATCGTGGATGCGGTCATGCTCAGCCCCGCCCCCGTCGTCGGCGTCTCCCTCGAGATCGGCGTGCACCCCGTGGCGTCGACCGGCGTAACTGACCATCGACTGGTCACCCCGAGCTGCAGCGTGTCGGCCCCGTTCCTGCGGCCACCCTCGTCGAACGTATCGTCGTCCCCGCGACCGCGGATGTCATTCCCAGCGCCTCCGTGAAGCATGTTCCGCCCGGGACCACCTTCCACGCGGTCGGAGCCCGGTCCTCCGTCGATGTCGCCTCCGGCTTCCAAACCCGGCTCGACGGCACCGGAGGCGAAGACGAAGCTCGAGCTCCCCGCTCATCCGCAGTGACGCTATTACTTCGCCTGCATGGCGACCGAATCGAGCACCGCGCGGGCCTGGCAGGCCGAGCCCGACGAGGCTGAGGCCGTGGCCCGCCTGATCATCGGCTTCCGGGATCACATGGGCAGGGACTGGCCGTCGGACAACGCGATGCTCGCGGGTGTCGAGCGCCTGATGGAGGACGTCGGCACGACCTACCTGCTCGCCGCGGCCGACGACGACTCGCCGCCCGGGGGATTGATCCAGCTGCGCTTTCGCCACTCGCTGTGGACGGCGGCGCCGGACTGCTGGCTGGAGGATCTATACGTGGATCCGGCCGCCCGTCGCCGGGGCGTGGGCGACGCCCTGGTGGGGCTGGCGCTGGACGTCGCCCGCGAGCGCGGGTCCCGCCGCGTGGAGCTGGACACCAGCGAGGACAACGAGGCAGCCCGGGCGCTGTACGCGCGCCACGGGTTCTCCGGGAAGTCAAAAGGCGGCGTCCGGGACCTGTTCCTGGGCGTGACGCTGGCCGAGCCCTAGACCGGCTGGGGCTCGAGCTGGGGCCGGGGCTGCGGCGGACGGGAGCCGGGGCTCGGACCGGCGCCTACTGCACCCAGCGCTTGAAGACCAGCACGTGGCCGTCCTTCTCGCGATGGAGGTTCGCGTCCAGGAAGACGGTGGACAGCTCCCAGCCGTCGGCGCCGAGCTCGTTGAGCGAAGCCTCGAGCTCCTGGCGGTTCAGCTCGTCGGCCTGGCGACCCATGAAGCCGTGGGTCACGACGCTGGTCGAGTACTCCCAGTGGGCCATCACGCACGAGTATCGCCCATGGGTCCGGCGGGTACGGCCGCGCGTCGGTGAGAAACCCACGGATCACGGCCCGTAGCCGGCCCCACCCCCCGCTTCCCGGATACGTATGGTCGGTTGACCGTCGTCATTCCCGTCAACCGGCCCGACCGATGCCGAGGGCCCGGGTCCGGTCTGTTGCCGTTGCACCTGCGGCAGACAACGCCGCGAACCTACCCCTCGCGGGGTCAAGCGCGGAAGGCTCCTCCTCCTCGCGCCATAGGTGAAAGCCCTAGCCGCCCCCGCCGTCCACCCGCTCGAGATTGTCCGCGTGCACAACCCGCTGCCGCGACGAGTCCCGCCCCCGCGGCAGCGCCGGCCGCTCCTTCCCCCGCTCCAGCGCATCCAGGTACGCCAGATCCTGGTCGAGCACCGCCAGCGCCTCCTCGCGCCCCGCCGGCGCTCCGTGCCCCGACACGACGGTCCCGGCGCGCTCCACCACGGGCGCCAGGGCGGCCAGCGTCCCTCGGTAGTCGGCCACCGAGCCGCCCGGCGAGATCATCGGTATCTCCACACCCGAGAGGTAGTCGCCGCACACCAGCACGCCCAGCCAAGGCGCGAACACCGCCATGCCGTCCGCCGTATGCCCGCCGGTCGCGTGCAGTTCGAGCTCCTCCGAGGACCCCAGGTCCAGCTTGCCCGGCACCGGCAGCGACTGCACCTGGCCCAGCGACAGCGGCCGCGCCCGCTCCACGTAGTGATCGGCGTCGGCCTCGCGCAGCGCCCTCTGCGCGGCGCCGGGCTCGGCCCGGATCCGCAGCATCGTCGATTCGGCCACTCCCACCGACAGCCCCGGAAAGGCCAGCCTTCCCAGCAGATGGTCGAAGTCGGCGTGGGTGGCCAGCAGGGCGGCCGGCTCGAAGCCCGCCTGGCCCAGCACGGTGGGCAGCAGCTCGAGCTCGTCCGGGAAGTAGGGCGAGTCGATCAGCATCGCCTCGCCCTCTGCCCGCACCGCGGTGGCGGTGGTCTGCCACAGCAGGCTGGTGACCACGATCGCGTCCTCGTTAACGGACACCGCCCTCACGGCGCTACTGCGCAAGCAGCCGGCTCGGCCGGCTGCACAGCGACCCGATCCCCCGCGCAAGCAGCCGGCTCGGCCGGCTGCACAGCGACCTCACCCGCCTACGCGGCGTCCAGCAGCTTGCCCGCATCGCGGAAGGACTTGACCTCCGCGGTGGGCTTCTTCTGGCCCGCCTCCAGCTCCTCGCCGTGGCGATTCACCCAGATCACCGGGATCTTCTCCCGAATGCACTCGGCGATGTCGGTGGGGTAGCCGCTCGCGATGTGCACCCAGTTCTTCCTGCGCTTCTCGATCCGGCGCGCGCACTCCTTGAAGTGGGCCGGGTCGGGCTTATAGGAGCGCACCTGCTGGGCCGTGACCACCAGATCGAAGTCCGTGCGCAGGTGGCGCCGGGTGGCGCCGAGCAGCTTGTCGTCGATGTTGGCGAGGATCCCGGTCTCGTACTTCTTGCCGAAGCGCTCGAGCTGGGCGTTGGCCTCACGGAAGGGCATCCACCAGGGCACGCTGTCAGGCAGGAACTGGGCGCGCGAGGACTCCAGCTCCCACTCCAGCTCGGCGGCGACCCGCACGGCCGTACGGCGAAGCACCTCGGCGTAGAGCTCGTAGGAGCCGCTCTGGATCTCGCGCTGGATCTCGATAAAGCGCGGCACGAGGACATCGCGATCCAGCGTGAAGCCGTCGCGGTCGGCCTCCTTCTGGAAGGCCTCGTACACCCCCGTCTCCCAGTCGATCAGGGTGCCGTAGCAGTCGAAGGTGACGAACTGGATGTCCTTGGGGAGTGCCATGCGGCGCGGGAGTTTATGCGCCGGGGCCTCCGGGCCGCTCTTCCCCCGCTTCCGCCTTCCTATAGCCTGCCCGGCCGCGGTGGACCTCCTCGAGTACCAGGGCAAGCAGCTCTTCGCCAAGCACGGCGTGCCGGTCCCCGAGGGCCGGCCGGCCAGGACCGTGGAGGAGGCGGTCGGCGCCGCCGACGAGGTCGGCTATCCGTGCGTGATCAAGGCCCAGGTGCTGGTCGGCGGCCGGGGCAAGGCCGGCGGGATCAAGGTGGCCACCGACCGCCAGGAAGCCGAGGAGCACGCCCGGGCCATCATCGGCATGGACATCAAGGGCTTCACCGTGCATGAGCTCTACGTGGAGCAGGCCTCCGACATCGACGAGGAGTACTACGCGGCCTTCGTCTTCGACCGCAGCGCCAAGAAGCCAGTGGCCATGCTCTCGAAGATGGGCGGGATGGACGTGGAGGAGATCGTCGAGGAGGACCCCGACGCCATGGTCCGGGTGCACATCGACCCCCTAATCGGCTTCCAGGCCTTCCACGGCCGGCGGCTCGCCTTCGAGGCCGGGATCGCCGCGGACACGATCCGCCCGGTCGGCGACCTGCTCGCGAAGCTCTACGAGGCCTTCGCCGAGGAGGACGCGATGCTGGTCGAGGTCAACCCGCTGCTGGTGACCGGGGACCGAGCCGTCGTGGCCCTGGACGCCAAGGTGACAGTCGACGACAACGCGCTCTACCGCCACCCCGACACCGCTGAGTTCCAGTCAGAGACCGGCGAGGATCCACAGGAGCTGATGGCCCGCGAGCGCGGCCTGACCTACGTGAAGCTGGACGGCAACGTGGGCATCCTCGGCAACGGCGCCGGGCTGGTCATGTCCACTCTCGACGTGGTCGCCCAGGCCGGCGGCCGGCCGGCCAACTTCCTGGACGCCGGCGGCGGCTCGAAGGCCGATGCGATCACGAGCGCGGTGGAGGTGATCCTCTCCGACCCCAAGGTCACCGCGGTCCTGTTCAACATCTTCGGCGGCATCACTCGCTGCGACGAGGTGGCCAACGGCCTGATCGAGGCTTTCGCCCAGATCAACCCGGAGGTCCCGTTCGTGGTGCGACTGGACGGCACCAACGACGAGGAGGGCCGGGAGCTGCTGGCCCGGGCCGAGCTGCCCAACGTGCACACCGAGACCACCATGCTCGGCGCCGCCGAGCGGGTCGTGCAGCTGGCCGGGGCGTCGAGCGGGGCGACCGCCGGCGGGTCGAGCGGGGCGAGCGCCTGATGGCCGTCCTCGTCGACACCGACACCAAGCTCTGCGTCTCGGGCATCACCGGCCGCGAAGGGACCTTCCACGCCCTGAACAACCAGCGCTACGGGACGCAGGTGGTCTCCGGCGTGACGCCCGGCAAGGGCGGCCAGCACGTGGAGGGCATCCCCGTCTTCGACACCTTCAACCAGGCCGTGGCCGAGACCGGCGCGAACACCGCGATGGTGTTCGTCCCCCCGCGCTTCGCCGCCGACTCCATCCTCGAGGCCGAGGACGCGGGCATCGATCTGATCATCGCGATCACCGAGGGAATCCCCGCCCACGACGAGATGCGCGTCTACAACCACATGGCCCGCGGCGGCTCGCGCCTGGTAGGGCCCAACTGCCCGGGCATCCTCTCCCCGGGCAAGGCCAGCGTGGGGATCATCCCCGCCTCGTTCTTCCGCGAGGGAAACGTGGGCGTGGTATCGCGCTCGGGCACGCTGACCTACCAGATCGGCAACGAGCTCGCCGAGCGCGGGTTTGGCAACTCCTCGATCGTCGGCATCGGCGGCGACCCCGTGCCCGGATCGTCGTTCATCGACATCATCGAGCTGTTCGAGGCCGACCCCCAGACCGAGCTGATCGTGCTGAGCGGCGAGATCGGCGG
>JBPCNQ010000035.1:0-5174 GCA_051001095.1 Thermoleophilaceae bacterium | reverse complement strand
CGCGTGAGTTGCGCAGCTTCTCCTCGAGGTCGGAGATCTGCTTCTCGAGCATCGCCTGCTCGTTCTTGGCGTCGTCGTACTCGGAGTTCTCGGTGATGTCGCCGAAGTCACGGGCGTCGCGGATGCGGTCCGCGACCTCCCGGCGGCGATCCTTGGAGAGGTGCTCGATCTTGGCCTCGAGCTCTTCCAGGCCTTCGGGGGTCAGCAGCGTCTCTTTGGGCATTAGGGTGGGCTTTCGGGGAGGCTTGGAGCGGCTCGGAGGCGCGGCAGTCTAGCAACCGCGGGTTGCGGGCCGGGCGGCTAGGTCAGGCCGCTGGGACCAGCTCGGATGCGCTCGCGATCTCGCTCAACACACTCCTGGCGGAGGCCGTGTCGGGCGCCGTCACGAGCGCCTGGTGGACGGGCTTTGCCATGTCCAGGCGCTCGGCGTACCAGGGGTAGAACTTGCGCAGGTAGCGCCCGGCGCGATCGGTTCCGAGGTGCTCCTCGGCCCGGTCGATCACCCAGTGCAACTCGGCGATCACCTCCGTAGGGGAGGGCTCGTCGTCGCGCCGGCCCAGCAGGCGCTCGAAGCGCCAGGGATTCCCGAGCGAACCGCGGGCCAGCATCACCGCCTCGGCCCCGGAGCGGTCCAGCGCCTCCTGGGCGCGGTCGTCGGAGAGCAGGCCCCCCGACACGATGACCGGGACGTCGAGGGCCTGAACCACCTCGCGGGCCAGCTCGTAGTCGGGACTGCCCTTGTGCTGCTGAGAGGCGTGGCGCGGGTGGAAGGCGATGGCCGCCACCCCGGCCTCCTCGACCAGCCGGCGGGCCAGCGTCACGCCGGCGCGGTCGCCGGGCCGCTGGCCGGGGCGCAGCTTCACGGTGACGGGCAGGCCGCTGCCCTGGACCGCCGCCTTGGCGATGGCCACCGCCTTGTCGGGATCATCGAGCAGCGCCGCGCCGGCGCCGGTCTTGCATACCTTGCGCACGGGACAGCCCATGTTCCAATCCACGATGTCCGCGCCCGCCTCGGCCACCAGCCACGAGGCCTCTCGCATCACCTCGGCGTCGTGACCGAAGATCTGCATGGACACCGGATGCTCGTCGGGGTGGATGCGCAGGAACTCGCTGAGCGTGCGTTCGTTGCCGTGCTTGAGGCCGAAGGACGAGACCATCTCCGACACCACGAAGCCGACCCCGTAGCGTCACGCCTGTAGCCGCACGAACCAGGTGCCGATCCCGGCCAGGGGTGCGAGCACGAGCCGGTTGGGCAGCTGATGACCGGCGAGCGTCCAGGGGTCCGTCAGCGAGCGCATGGAGGCTCTCAGCGCCGACGCCCGTGGGCCTTGCGCTTGCGCGTGTTCCTACGCGGGGAGGCCGGAGGCGGGCTCGAGCGCTGCGATCCGTTCTCGCTGCCCTTCGCGGGACTCGTCGTGCCGAGGTCGTCCGGCGACAGAGAGCCGCCCGACTCCATCGACATGGCCGAGGTGAGGCTGGTGGGCGCCATCTCGGGCTGCAGGCGCCACATGACGAGCTGCTGGCCCAGCGTCCAGAGGCTCGTGGTGATCCAGTAGATGGCCAGACCGGCGGGAAAGCGGGCGACCACGCCCACGAACAGCAGCGGCAGCGCCAGCATCAGCCCCTTCTGGCCGCCCTTCATGGCCCGCGTGGCCACCAGGCTGCCCGTGATCTGCGAGGCCAGGTAGGCGAGCACGAGGGTCACCAGCACCGCGCCCACCGGCTTCTCGGTCAAGTGGGGGATGAACAGGAAACCGTCGGTGCCGAACAGCCCGCTCTTCACGTCCTTGCGCATCAAGAAGTACAGCGAGATGAAGACGGGAATCTGCACCAGCAGCGGCGCGAAGGAGGACAGCGGGTTGATCCCGTGCTCGCGGTAGTAGGCCTGCATCTCGCTCTGGAGGCGCTGCTTGTCGTCCTTGTGGCGCTGCTGGAGCTTGCGCATCTCGGGCATGTGCTCGCGCAGCTCGCGCTGTGAACGGAACTGACGGATCACCAGGGGGAGCGTGCACAGCCGGACGAGGATCACCAGCCCGACGATGGCCAGCCCCCAGCCCAGGCCGACGTCGTGCAGCCTCTCGAGGATCCACTCCTCGACGTTGGTCAGAGGCGATAGGACGTTGGCGAGCAGCACCGGCGGAAGGCTAGCTATGGCCCCTTGTTCCTCTCCCAGATGATCCTCAGGCCCTGAAGCGTCAGCAGGTCGTCGACCTCGTCGATCTGCTCGCAGTGGAGCACGATCACGCCCGCGAAGCCCCCGGTGGCGATCGCCGTCGCCTCTTCACCCATCTCTTCGCGCAGGCGGGCGACCAGGCCGTCGACCTGTCCCGCGTAGCCGTAGACCACGCCGGATTGGATCGCCTCGATCGTGCTCCGGCCGATCGGCGAGGGCGGGGCATCCAGACGCACCCGGGGCAGCGCCGCGGCGCGTGCCGAAAGGGCCTCCAGCGAGATCTCGATCCCGGGAGCGATCACCCCGCCCAGGTACTCGCCCGCGCCCGAGACCACGTCGTAGTTCACCGCGGTGCCGAAGTCCACTGCGATGCACGGCGCGCCGATCCGCTCGTAGGCGGCCACGGCGTTGGCCAGGCGATCGGCTCCCAGCTCGCGCGGGTTGTCGATCCGGATCGGCATGCCGGTCTTCATCGACGGTCCCACCAGTGCCCCGCGGCCGTCGAAGTAGCGGACCACGAGCTGGTCGTACTCCTGGGCCAGTGCCGGCACCACGCACGAGACGACGAGCGCGTCGATGTCTCCCAGCCTGAGCCCGCGCAGTCCCAGGATCGCCGTGGCCGAGACCGCGAGCTCGTCGGCTGTGGCGGTGCGTGACGTATGGAAGCGCCAGTGCTCGAGCAGCTCGTCGCCTTCGAAGAGGCCGACGTGGGTCTGGGTGTTGCCGACGTCGATGGCCAGGAGCATGCGCGGGATCATCCCATCAGCGTCCCTGGTCCACGAACGTCCCTCGGGCGTGGAGTCAGAAGTCGCCGAAGCGCACGACCGGCTGGCCGGCGACGTCGGCCAACAGCGGTTTCAGTGCGCGCCCGCCGGGCAGCTCCAGCCCCTCGTCGAGCTCCAGCAGCGGCTCGAGCACGAACCGCCGGGCGGTGACCTCGGGGTGGGGCAGCGAAAGGCGCTCCGAGACATGCTCGAGCGACCCCAGCAGCAGGACGTCCAGATCGATGGGCCGGGGCCCGTGCCGCGCCCCGTCCGGCTCGCGACCCATGGCCAGCTCGATCTCCTTGCACACATCGAGCAGCGACTCGGGGTCGAGGCCCGTCTCCACCTCCAGGCAGGCGTTGAGGTAGTCGGGCTGATCGGTCACCTCGCCTTGGGGCGCCGTCTCGTAGGCCGAGGAGGAGCGCGTCACCTCGACCCCCAGCGGCGGGAGCGCCGCGCGGGCCGTCTCCAGCGCGACCAGGCGATCTCCCTCGTTGGAGCCCAGCCCGAGGAAGCCGCGCACCGGTGTTCTACGCGCGGCCGATGTCGGTGACCAGGTTCAGCAGCTCCAGCGGGCTGAACGGCTTGGTCAAGAAGAGGTCCGCGCCGGCCTCCTCGGCGGCGCGCTCGTTCTCGTCGCCCGGGAAAGCGGTGAGGACCACGATGGTGGGCTGCGACTTGCCCTGCGCCCGCATCTGCCGGCAGGCCTCGAGGCCCCCCATCCGCGGCATGTTCAGATCCAGGAAGACGATCTCCGGGCTCTCGCGCTGATTCACCAGGACGGCTTCCTCTCCGTCCCCGGCCTCGGCCGGGGTCTGCCTGGCCACGTCCTCGAGGGTTGTGACGATCAGCTTGCGGATGAAGGGGTCGTCATCCACGACGAGCACGCCGGACATCGTCCTCTGCCTACCCGGTCTGCGCCCTGAGCCGCTCGAGGAGCTCGTCGGGAATGTGGTCGAGGGCCTCGACCACCGTCGGATCAAATTGCGTTGCGGCCGCCGCCTCGATCTCCGTGCGGGCGGCCGCGAAGGTGACCCCGGGTCGGTAGGGGCGGTCGGTGGTAATGGCGTCCAGCGCGTCGCCCACCGCGAAGATGCGCGCGGCCAGGGGGATGTCGCGCTCGGCCAGGCCGTCGGGATAGCCGCCGCCGTCCCAGCGCTCGTGGTGGTAGCGCACGGTCAGCGAGGCCGTGTCCAGGAAGCGGATGTGCGCGACGATCTCCTGGCCGATCTCGGGATGGCGGCGCATCAGCGCCTCCTCGGTCTCGGTCAGGTCCCCAGCCTTGTGCAGGACGTCGTCGGGGATCGCGACCTTGCCCACGTCGTGGAGCAGGAAGCCGAACTCCGTCTGGGGATCGGCGGCGAGCGCGGGCGAGATGCGCCGTGCCAGCTCGAGGCCGTAGGAGGCGACCCTCTCCGCGTGCTTGCCCGTGTAGGCGTCGCGGGCCTCGACGGCATTGGTCAGCGCGCGAACCGTGGCCACGTAGGAGTCACGGAGCTGGTCCGAGCGTCGCCGCTCGGCCTTGAAGATGTCGCTCAGGTCCGAGGCGTAGCGCTCGAGCTGGCGCTCACGCTCGCGCCCCTCGGCCCGCTCGCGCTCCAGCTCCTCGCGAAGCTCGCGTACCTGGGCACGAGTAACCCCATTTTCTCTGGTCGCGGCTATCTCGGCCCCTATCAACGACTTTCCCATGTGCCTGCCTCCGACTTACACAGTAGCCCCTTACCCACCATCGGGGTGCAACAGCGCATCGGGTCTCTTGGCCAGCGCACCGAGCACCGCCTCGCCGGCCTCCTCGATCGAGACCGTGATGAAGATCCCGGGCGCGGCTGCCGGGGCCCCTCCCGGGGAGGGCGGCTGCTCGGTGAACATGATCACGGCCTGGGCGTGCCGGCGCCCGCGCAGATCCAGCGCGGCCACCGCGTCCTTCACCGCGCGCAGGCCAGAATCGACGAGGGCGACCTCGAACCGACTGGACCGACAGGCCTGGACGGCCGCCGTGCCGGTGGTCACCCACTCGTGGTCCAGGCCCAGGCGCAGCAGCTCGGACTCCAGGCGCTCGCGCACCGACGAGCGTCCCACCACAAGGACCCGCGACCGCTCGGCCAGGATCGCGGCACCCAGGGTGCCGGCCAGGATGTCGGCCTCGGCGTCGGCGCGCAGGCGCCACTCACCGGCCAGGCGATCGTCCTGGTGGGGCGAGCAGAACAGCGCCGCAAGGAACCACCCCCGCCGCAGGG
>JBPCNQ010000034.1:0-4508 GCA_051001095.1 Thermoleophilaceae bacterium | reverse complement strand
GTGGATCCACCGACTTGAGCTCGACCCGGTTCACGCGGATGCCCCAGCGACCCGTTGCCTCGTCCAGGACTATGCGCAGGGCGGCGCTGACGGTGTCACGCGAGGTCAGCGTGACCTCGAGCGTCATCCCGCCGCAGACGTTGCGCAGCGTAGTCAGCACAAGCTGCTCGATCGCGGAGATGAAGTCGGCGATCTCGTAGCTGGCGTCCTTCGGGTTGGTCACCTGGTAGTAGATGACGGTGTCTATCTGGATGGTCAGGTTGTCCTCGGTGATCACCGGCTGCGGTGGGAACGAGAGCACCTGCTCGCGCATGTCCAGCAGCGGGCGGACCCGGTCCACGTACGGGACGACCAGCGCCAGGCCCGGGTCGAGGGTGCGCTGGTAGCGCCCCAGGCGCTCGACTACGCCCGTGCGGGCCTGCGGAACGATGCGTACGCCGCGGGCGATCGTGAACAGCACCACCACGGCGACGACTATGAGAACGATCAATCCAGCCATTGCAACCCCTTCGGTCGTTTCCGGACGGGGCAGGGATGCCCCGTCCGGCTGTGGGAATCAGGATGGGGCATGGAGCCCCGTCCGGCTGTGGGAATCAGGACGGGGCCAGAGGATGCCCCTCCGGCTGTGGAGATCAGGATGGGGCATGGAGCCCCCGCCGGCTGTGCGCATCAGGCCTCTGTGACCAGCGCCGTCGCCCCATCGATCTGCATTACGTGCACGCGGGAACGCGGCTCGAGAACATCATCGTCGTCGTAGGCCCTCGCGCTCCACACCTCTCCGGCCAGTCTGACCTGTCCCCCGCGCGCATCGACACGCTCGAGCACCTCGGCCTGCCTACCCACCAACGCCGCGGTACCCGTCCGTAGCTTCGTGGGCGTCCGCAGGTGGCGTCGCGCCACCGGGCGCAGCACTCCCAGCGAGGCGATCGAGGCGACGATGAAGACCACGATCTGGACCGCCAGGCCTCCACCGGCCAGCGCGGCCACGGCCGCGGCAACCGCGGCCACCACGACCGGAGCCATGAAGAACGACAGCGTGACCATCTCGCCCACAGCCAGGACGCCGGCACCGATCATCCATAGGACCCATTCGGGCATGTCCCGATCCTAGAGCCGGCGTACAGGCATGGGCTATTCCAGGATTGCCCGGGCGAAGTCGTGGGGGTCGAAGGGGCGCAGATCCTCGATTCCCTCCCCGATGCCGATCAACTTGACGGGCACCCCCAGCTCCTGGGCGATGGCCAGCGCGATCCCTCCCTTCGCCGTGCCGTCGAGCTTGGTCAACGCGATGCCGGTGACGTCGGTCACCTCGCGGAAGAGCAGCGCCTGGCGCAGCCCGTTCTGTCCCGTGGTGGCGTCGATGGAGAGCAGCGTCTCGTGCGGAGCACCGGGGATCCTCTGCCCGATCACCTTGCGGACCTTGGCCAGCTCGTCCATCAGGTGCTGCTGGGTGTGCAGCCGCCCGGCGGTGTCGACTATCACCACGTCGTGCCCGCGCGCGGTCGCGGCCTCCAGGGCGTCGAAGACCACGGAGGCAGGATCCGAGCCCTCGCGCCCGCGCACGATCTCGCAGCCGCTGCGATTCGCCCACACCTCGAGCTGCTCCGCCGCCGCCGCCCGATAGGTGTCGCCGGCGGCGAGCAGCACGGTGCGGTCGAGCTCGTTGCGCAGGTGCCAGGCGATCTTGCCGATCGTGGTGGTCTTGCCCGTCCCGTTGACCCCCACGACGAGGATCACGGTCGGGGTGTGCCCGATGTCGATCGTGTCGCCCTCGACCGTGGCGGTCTCGGCCAGCAGCTCGCGAAGCCTGCGGGTGAGATCCTCGCCGGTCTCGAGCTCACCCGAGCCGGCCTCGTTCTCCAGCCGCTCGACGATCCTCGCCGTGGTAGGGGCCCCCACGTCGGCGTAGATCAGAGCCTCTTCGAGTCGCTCGAAGGCCTCGTCGTCCAGGCGTTCGAACATCGTGGCAGCCAGCTCGGCCCCGAGCGCCTGTCGCGTCTTGCCCATGTTGTCGCGAAGCCGGCCGAAGAAGCCGCGCTGCCGCTCACCGGCCGCCTCCCCTCCGTCCGCGGCCGACTCCGATGGCGGCTCCCGACCGGTGCTGAACAGCTCATTCCACTCGCGCGCCATGGGCGCGGGAGCCTAGAGGTCGGGTGAGCATCTCGGGTGGCTCGATGATCTGCACCGGGGTCTGTGGGGCTCGGTCGACGGACAGTGCTCGACGCGCACCCGGCTGGTGGGCGGTCGGTTGGCAAGCGCGGCGACCGCGGCCGGGACGATGCCGGCGGCCATCTGCGTGGCGGCCGAGCCGCCCACGGGGTCAGGCCGTCTCTGCGGCCACGACGGGCTCTTGCCCGTCGACCTCCGCTCCGCTCTGGCCACCGAGCTTGCGCGAGACCACCCGCGACACCCCGTCGCCGCCCATGCTGACTCCGTACAGGCGGTCGGCCGCGTCCATGGTGCGCTTCTGGTGGGTGACCACGATGAACTGCGCGCGGTCGGAGTAGCGGCGCACGAGCTGCAGGAAGCGGTCCACGTTGAGGTCGTCCAGCGCGGCCTCGACCTCGTCCAGGATGTAGAAGGGACACGGCCTGGCCAAGAAGACGGCGAACATGAAGGCCAGCGCCACGAGCGACTTCTCGCCACCCGAAAGGAGCGACAGGCGCTTGCCGGACTTGCCCGCCGGGGTGACCTCCACCTCGACGCCGGGCTCGGCGGCGGGCGGCTGGTCGTCGACGCCGGCCTCGGGCTCGTCCTGCCCATCCGGGGCCCCCTGCCCCCCGAGCACCGGACGCGGACCCTGATCGGGGGCCACCAGCCGCAGCTTGCCGGTGCCGCCGGGGAACAGGTGACCCACCACCTCCTCGAAGTGCTTGGCCGCCGCCTCGAAGGTCTGCTCGAAGCTCTCGCGGATACGAAGATCGGTGTCGCGGATGAGGCCGTTCAGCTCGGCCATCGCGCCCTCCGTGTCCTTGCGCTGGACCTCCAGCTCCTCGACGTGGCCGACGGCCTCCTCGTACTCCAGGGCGGCCAGCGGGTTGACCGGGCCGAGCTGCTCGCGGCGGCGGGCCAAGCGCCCGATCCGCGTCTCCAGCTCGGCGCGGCGCGCCTCCTCGAGAGGTTCCTCCCCCGGGTCGGCGCCCAGACCCAGGCGGGCGGCGACCTCGGCCAGCGCCGACTCGGCGCCGGCGGCGCCGTCACGGGAGCGCTGGGCGGCCACCTCGGCGTGGGTCACGCGTTCGCCCGCGGCGCGCAGAGCGGCCTGCAGCTCGGCCTCCTCGTGCGCGCACTCGCGCAGAGCGGCCGCGCTGCGCTCTCCCTCGTCGGCCCCGGCGGACCCTTCCTGCCCGAGCCTGGAGAGCGACCCGGCCACAGCGTCACGAGCCAGCTCCAGGGCATGCGCGGCCCGATCGGCGCTTTGGGCGAGGTTCTCGTCGTGCCCGATGCGACGGCGCAGCCGCGCGGCCCGCGTCACGCGCTCCTCGCGTTCGCGCACCGCCCCCTCGGCCAGGCGCCGCTCGGCCCGCACCTCGGCGGAGAGCTCGGCGCGGCGGATCGCGTCGGGGCCCTCGTCGGGCGCCTCGCGGCGGCGCTGCATCAGCCACTTGACGTGGCGGGCGGATTCGAGCGCCGACTCGAGCTCGCGGCCGGCGGCCCGCAGGGCCGAGTCGGCGACCTCGCGGGAGGAGTCGGCCCCGGCCACGCAGGCGGCCACGGCCTCGACGGCGGCGCGGGCATCCGCCTCGATGCGGACGGCGGCCTCCGAGGCCCGGACCAGGTCGGTGCGCCGGTTGCGCTGCTCGAGCACGCGCTCGGCGCCACCGGAAGGGGCCTGGCGCAGCTCGCCCCACGCCGGCCGCCACACGCGACCGTCGATGGTGACCGCCGAGCCGGAGAAGGAGCGGGGCACCTCGTCGAGTGAGTCGACGACCCACACCCCGGCCAGCAGGCGGCGAGCGACGGGCGTGGCCTCCGGCGAAGCCCGCACGTGGTCGAGCAGCCTCCGCGCTCCGGCGCACGGCGAGTCGGCGGCGGGCCCGCCGGGCGCGTCGCCGACGATGACCATGCCGCCGTCCTGACCGGCGTCGTCCAGGGCTTTACCTCCGCGGGCCAGGGACTCCACCACGCCGGCCTGCAGCCGGGGCCCCAGGGCGGCAGCCAGGGCTGTCTCGAAGCCCGGCTCGACATCGAGGCCGTCCGAGAGCGGCCGCGCCGAGCCGGTGTCGCCTCCGGCGGAGCGCAGGAACTGGTTCACCGAGGCGAGGTCGGCCCCGGCGCGGGCGGCGGAGCTGCGGGCCGCCTCCACCGCCTTCTCGGCCTCGCGGCGCTCGTGCCGGACCGCCTCTGCCGCCTGCTCGGCCTCGGCCAGCGCCCCGCGGGCCGCCTCGACGGCTTCTTCTTGCTCGGCCCGGCGGGCCTCGCCTCGCCCCCACCCGGCACCCCAGTCAGCCAACCCGTCGCCCCCCCCCTCCCCGCGGGCGCCCTCCAAAGCGACCAACCCCCATTCG
>JBPCNQ010000033.1:0-4230 GCA_051001095.1 Thermoleophilaceae bacterium | reverse complement strand
TGGACAAGGCCAAGCGGGCCAAGACGGCCATCGGCACCGCTGCCGGGGGCGCCCTGCCGGTCGTCGGCCAGGTAGCCGCCGGCTCGCCGGTGCTGGCCGAGGAGAACATCGAGGAGTACGTGCAGATCCCCGATCTGGCCGGGGGCGACGAGGGGGAGTTCATCCTCTCCATCAGCGGCGACTCGATGATCAACGCCGGCATCCACGACGGCGACCACGTGGTCGTGCGCTCCCAGGACACGGCGGTCGACGGCGACATCGTGGTGGCCCTGGTCGGCGACTCCGAGGCCACGGTCAAGCGCTTCTTCCGCGAGTCCGACCACGTCCGGCTGCAGCCGGAGAACGACCTGCTCGAGCCCATCCGCAGCGACGAGGTCATGGTGCTCGGCAGAGTGGTGGGCGTCCTGAGGAGGGTCTCGTGACTCCGGCGGTCGCCGAGCGGCCGCCGCTCTTCCGGGACCCGTCTCGGAGCCCCGGCTCCGACGATCTCCCGCGGCGTCCTCTCACACGTTCCGACGGCGGCAGGCTGACGCTGGGGAAGAAGCTCGACCGCGTATGGGAGGGCCTGCATGCCGCCGGGGCGGCGGTCGAATGTCCGGTGTGCCGGTCGTGGATGACCCGCGAAGGCAACGCGGCGGCGTGCTGTGGATGCGGCTCGACGCTCGCATAGCTTGGTGGTCGCAATCTGATGGTACCCGGCTACCATCGGGTTGCTGGCTGGGCAGCCGCGGCATCGGAGAGAAAACCGCTGTCGAGGAAAGTCCGGACACCGCAGGGCATGGTGGTCGGGAAACCCGACCCGGGGAAACTCGCGGGAAAGTGCCACAGAAACACACCGCCTACGCGGCGGTCACCGTCGCCGGCAAGGTTGAAATGGTGCGGTAAGAGCGCACCGGCGTCGTGGCGACACGGCGGCCAGGCAAACCCCACCAGGTGCAAGGCCAAGCAGGGGCGTCGACGCTGCCCGCCGAGTCCCAGGTAGGCCGCAGGCCCGGGAGGGCCGCCCCTCAGGGGCAGATGGATGGCTGTCCACGACAGGATCCGGCTTACAGGCCAGCTACCCGGGGGCCCCGCGAGAGCGGGGCCCTCCGCATCTACGAGACGGCCAACGTCTACGTGGGCGCCGAGCGCCTCACGGTTGAATACCATCCCGCCGGCATGGAGATCATCGCCTTTTTGCTCCCCTTCGTGCTGCTCGGCGCGGCGGTCGTGTTCATCGCCTTCTCGGGCGGTCCCGGCCAGGCCCGCGAGGCCTACCTGGCGCGCGGAAACGCGGCGTTCAAAGTCGGTGTGCCGCTGGCCGTCCTGGTGCTCGGCATCGGCGTACCGGCGCTGGTGACGGCGAACCGCGGCGAGGCCGAGGGAGGCACGGGCCCGCTGCGCACGGCCTCCCTGACCACCGACCAGGCCGAGGGCAAGCAGCTCTTTCGCGACCGCTGCGCGAGCTGTCACAGCCTGGCCGCCGTCAACGCCCGGGGGGTGACGGGGCCCAACCTGGACCAGATCGGCGAGGTGACCCCCCAGCGCGTGCGCAACGCGATCCGGATCGGCGGCACGGGCGAGAAGCGGATGCCCGCCGGACTGCTCGACGGCCCCGACGCCGAGAACGTGGCCAAGTACGTCTCCAAGGTCGCCGGCCGATAGCCGCGCAGACAGCCTCCGCCAAGGACTTTTGATCCCGCCGAGGGCCCTGATACAGTGCCCGCCGTTCACGCCAAGGCCCCGTCCGGGGCGTGGGGGACCCAGAGGCCGAGAGGCCGGGGGCGAATGGCCGGACACGGCCTAGCGCAGCTCTTTCAGCGCGAGCCCGACAGCTAACCCCGCAGGCATTCAGAAAGGGACCCATGCCAGAAGCCGCCGGTGCCCGCGTACGGCGGGATGACGAGTATCAGCAGCGCCCTCCCCGTCACCTGAGTGCCGTACCCGCCGAGCGCCGGACCGTCAAGATCACGGGTCAGCCCGTACCCCCGCGCCGGCGGCGCTCCTCCGCGGCAGCACAGGTCCATGCCCGTCCTGACCGGATTGTCATGTGGGCGTTCCTGCTCGGCCTCTTCCTGGTCTTCATGGCGGTAGCCACCGCCAGCGCCGCCCCTCACTGACCGACGTGCGCTGACAGCCTGGCCATGCTCCGCGGCCGTTTACCAAGCCGGCATGGATGCTGGTGTGGTCGAGGGCATCCAAACCGGCATGGATGCTGATCCCGTTCGAGGGCATCCGTTCATCCGGCGCTTAGGCGCTCGGAGTAGATACATCCGGGTGGGTGCGCTCGCGCGTATCCAAGGCAGGTGGCAAACCCCCTGTGCCGGGTAACGGCACCGTCCGGCGCCTAGACTTACGCTGAGTAAGCACTACGAGAAGGAAGCGGTCCATGAAGACCAAGGAGAGCAGGTTCCAAGTCCACGACGACCTGACCGCGCCCGAGCGCAGTCTCCCGGTACTCAAGGGAGCGCTCTCCGCTGGAGGGCAGCTCTCGAACATCGTGGGCGTGCTGGCCGGCTCCCCGGCAGCCCTGCGGGCCTACGCGCGCATGCGCTCCGAGCTGCGCAACGGCACTCTGGCTCTGGCCACCCAGCAGCGGATCGCGCTCGCCGTGGCCCAGCACCAAGGCAGCGACTACGGGCTGGCCACCCTTCAGCGCACCGGCCGCGAGGCTGGTCTGGGCATCGACGAGGTCGCCCTCGCCCGGGAGTTCGACTCCCACGACGAGCGTGAGGCCACGCTGCTTCGCTACGTCAAGGCTCTGCTGGAGAACGACGGCACCCCACCGCTGCACGTTCACGAGGAGGCCCGCGAGGCGGGCTGGGGCGACGAGCAGGTGCTCGAGGCCATCTCGCACGTGGCGCTCAACTCCTTCGCCAACCTCGTCACCCGGGCCGGCAATGTGCCCAAGGACGGGTCGGGGGAGGAGGCGCGCCTGCTGCAGGCCGCGTAGAGACCGCCGGCCCGGGACCCCGGACCCCCGATCGTCTCCCCCGATCGTTTCCTAATGCGTCCTTTACAGTTGGGGTCATGCCCGTCGGCACCGGAGCGCTACCCCAGGTAGAGATCGAGGTGGTCGAGGACCGGCCGCCTTGCTGTTCCCTCTACCACCGCGCGGTAGAGCTGGTGGGCAAGCGGTGGACCGGCGCGATCCTGATCGTGATGATGGACGGCCCGCTGCGCTTCTCCGAGATCCGCCACCTGGTGCCCGACCTCTCCGACCGACTTCTCTCCGAGCGCCTCAAAGAGCTGGAGGCCGAGCAGATCGTGGTACGCGGCGACGACGTCTCGGGCTGCTCGAAGGTGTACGAGCTCTCGTGCAAGGGCCAGGCGCTCGAGCCTGCGGTTCGGGCGCTCAAGTCCTGGGCCCAGGACTACCAGCACTGAGCCCGCGCCTGTGCTGCTGGCAGTGGGCCCTCGCTCGGTCGCGTGTCGAGCACGCATCGCTCCCCGCCTGGGGTGGGCAGCAGCGCGTGGCGGCCAGCCACGACCTCAGCTCCGGGTAGGTCGCCGGAGTTTCTCTATAGCCTGCCGTCATGGCCGATCAGCCCACGACTGCCGACGATGTCCGCGCGCTGGTCAAGGAGCGCGACATCCGCTTCATCCGCCTGTGGTTCACCGACATCCTGGGCCAGCTGAAGTCATTCTCGATCAACTCCGCCGAGCTCGAGGATGCCTTCGAGGGAGGCATGGGCTTCGACGGCTCCTCGATCACCGGCTTCAACGCCATCGAGGAGTCGGACATGATCGCCATGCCCGACGTGTCCACCTTCCGGGCGCTGCCCTGGCGGCCCGACGAGGCGGGGGTGGCGCGCATGTTCTGCGACGTGCTCACCCCCAGTCGCGAGCCCTACGAGGGTGACCCGCGTCACGTGCTGCGCCGGGCCCTGGGAAGGGCGAGGGAGATGGGCTTTGACACCTTCAACGTCGGCCCCGAGCTGGAGTACTTCTACTTCCGCAGCGCGCGCCCCGAGTCCGGGGTCCCCGAGACCCTGGACGAGGGCGGCTACTTCGACCTGACCACGCTGGACGCCGGCTCCGACGTGCGCCGCGAGACCGTGCTGGCACTCGAGGAGCTGGGGATGCACGTGGAGTACTCCCACCACGAGGTGGGCCCCTCCCAACACGAGATCGACATGCGCTACGCGCCCGCGCTGAAGATGGCCGACGACTGCATGACCTACCGCATCACGGTCAAGGAGTACGCCATGAAGCACGGGTGGCACGCGACCTTCATGCCCAAGCCGCTGT
>JBPCNQ010000032.1:0-4121 GCA_051001095.1 Thermoleophilaceae bacterium | reverse complement strand
GCTCCTGCCTAGACTCTGAGCGGATGCCCAACGCACCAAGAAAGCTGCTCCTGGCCGCACCCCGCGGCTACTGCGCGGGCGTGGACCGCGCCGTCCAGACCGTGGAGCGCGCTCTCGAGCTCTACGGCCCGCCCGTCTACGTGCGCAAGGAGATCGTGCACAACAAGCACGTCGTGGAGCAGCTGCGCGAGCGCGGCGCGATCTTCGTGGAGCAGGAGACCGAGGTCCCCGAGGGCGAGACCGTGGTGTTCTCCGCCCACGGCGTGGCCCCGTCGGTACACGCCAACGCCGCCACGCGCGAGCTGAAGACACTCGACGCCACCTGCCCGCTGGTGACCAAGGTGCACGTGGAGGCCAAGAAGTTCGCCGCCGAGGACTACACGATCGTGATGATCGGCCACGACGGGCACGAGGCGGTCGAGGGCACGATGGGGGAGGCGCCCGACAACATCGTGCTGATCGAGACCGAGGCCGACGTCGACACCCTCGAGGTGGACGATCCCGACAAGGTCGCCTTCATCTCCCAGACCACCCTCGCCGTCGACGAGACGCGCGCGATCATCGTCAAGCTGCGCGAGAGGTTTCCCAACATCACCGGTCCGCGCACCGACGACATCTGCTACGCGACGACCAACCGCCAGATGGCCGTGCGCCAGATGGCCGCGGAGTGCGACCTGGTGCTGGTGATCGGCTCGCGCAACTCCTCAAACTCCAACCGCCTGGTCGAGGTGGCCCGCGACCACGGCGCCGACTCCCACCTGATCGACAACGAGGCACAGGTCCAGGAGGAGTGGCTGCAGGGCAAGCAGGTGGTGGGCATCTCCTCCGGAGCCAGCGCCCCCGAGGAGCTGGTCCAGCGGCTGGTCGAGTACTTCCGTGAGCGCGGCACAGAAGACGTGTCCGAGTTCGAGGTGGTCCAGGAGGACGTCCGCTTCATGCTCCCCAAGGAGATCCGCCGCGCTCTAGCGGCGCATGTGCCGGGGGAGCGGGGGTGAACTGGAAGCCGTGCAGGCGCAAGCCGGGCGTGTCGGCCCTCACGGTCCCCTCCGTCTCGCGCAGCCCCGGCTCAGCTGAGCCGGATAGCACGGACCAGGCTCCGCCTCCGCTCCACCGGACCGTCGCCCTCGCCCCGGCCGAGGCGGCCTCGATGTAGTCCTCCCCGTCGATCCAGTCGCCTCTCAGCTCCAGCCGTTCGCGCTGCCCCGGCAGCGATACGTCGGCCGTCTGGGCCTCCAGCAGCGCGCCCTCCTCGTCCTCGGGGCGCAGCGCCATCAGCGGCTCGGGCGGGCCATCCAGGTCGGCGTCGTCGAGCTCTGCGAGCACCTCCACGATCGCCCGCTCGGCCTCGGCGTAGTCGCCCTCGCCGTAGTGGATGTAGCGCAGCAGCCCGCGCCGGTCGAACAGGTACCGGCCGGGCCAGCCGCGGTTGCCGTAGAGCCTCCACACGCGGTAGTCGGGGTCGAGCAGCACGGGGTGATCGATCCCCATGGCGCCCGCCGCCCGCTCCACGGTGTCGCGATCGCGCCCGAAGGAGTAGGCCGGGGTGTGAATGCCGATCACGCGCAGGCCGTGGCCGGCGTAGCGGGCCTGCCAGCCCTGCAGATAGGGAAGCGTGCGGTGGGAGTTGATCCGCGCGGTGTCGAAGAACTCGATCATCACCCCATGGCGGTCGAGCATCCCCGCCATGCGCAGGAAGGCGACGTTCAGCCAGTCCATCTTGGGCGGGAACTCGGGCGCGTGGATCTGGACTCCGTCCGGGGGTCTCACGGGCCTAGCATGTCGCACGCCGGACGGGTCCGGCTCAGGCGCCGGCGATCGCCTTCATCAGCTCCGGCGAGGCCCACAGCTCGACGGCGGCGCTGGCCAGCAGGACGGGCACGGCCAACCCCACGCACACCACAGTGGCGGCCAGCAGCTCGTTCCAGCGCTTCTGCCGGCTGGCGATCAGCCATGCGGCCAGCGGCAGGAACAGGGCCACGAGCTCGGGCACGGCGTGGGGGAGCAGGCCGAGCATGAGCAGTCCGGGGGAGACCTGAAGCTGTGCGGCGATCGTGGCGGCGGTGCCGCCGATCGCGTAGGCCTGGGTGCCCAGTGAGAACAAGGTGGCCAGGGTCACGAAGGCGATGGCCAGCGGTCCCGCCCTGTCGTGCACCCACCGGTCCACGCCGCTGCGATTGGCCGCGGACAGGGGAAGCGAGCTGCCGGCCATGAACCCGGCCACGCAGGCCATGGCGTGCAGCGCCAGCACCAGCAGGTTGCGGTAGAGGATGTGGGCGTAGTCCGGAAGGCCCGGGTCAAAGGCGACGCCGTTGAGCGGGATCGGGGTCGGGTCGGCGGGGCTGAGCGTCGCCACCGCCCACACCGCGACGAGCAGGACCACGGCGATGATCAGGCTGAGGCCCATCCACGGCCATAGGAACGCACCGGGGCGATCGTTGAAGCGACGCAGCGCCAGGCGCGTGTCGTGCATCCCGTGGACCAGGACGAGGTCGTCGACGTTCACCTCCCGAGCATCGGCAGACGCGCCGTCATGGTTGAACGCCGCCGACGAGACGGGCATCGTGCCCGTCTCATAGCCCCCGGTGCGGTGGGGTACCCGGGCCGGGCAATAGGGTCGGCCCATGCCCACCGACCGCGTGACCGTCAAGACCGACGCGGCCCCGGCCGCGATCGGCCCCTACAGCCAGGCCGTACGGGCCGGCGACCTGGTCTTCTGCTCGGGCCAGATCCCGCTGGACCCGTCGGGATCGGGGCTGGTCGGCCAGACGCCGGCCGAGCAGGCGACCCAGTGCCTGCGCAATCTGGCCGCGGTGGCCGAGGCCGCCGAGGCCCGCCTCGAGCAGGCCGTGCGCCTGACCGTCTACACCACCGACCTGGGGGCCTTCGCCCAGATCAACGCGGCCTACGGGGCGTTCTTCGAAGGCAAGGATCAGCCGGCCCGCGCCGCCGTGGGCGTGGCGGCACTGCCCATGGGTGCGCAGGTGGAGATCGACGCGATCCTGCACTCGCCGCAAGGCTGAGATGCTGCTCAAGGCCTGCATCAACGGGGCGCGCGAGCCCGGCGAGCACGCCGCACTGCCCCTCACGGCGGAGGAGCTCGCCCGCGACGCCGCCGCGTGCGTCGCCGCCGGCGCCGGGGCGGTCCACCTGCACCCGCGAGACCGCCACGGGCGCGAGACGCTCGACCCGGTTGCGGTCGACGCCGCGGTGGAGGCCGTGCGCGAGCTCGTCGGGGCACCCGTCGGGGTGAGCACCGGGGCGTGGATCGAGCCCGAGCTGATGAGCCGCGTGGCCGCCGTGCACCAGTGGTCAGAGCCCGACTTCGCCTCGGTGAACCTGAGCGAGGAAGGCGCGCTGGAGGTGATGGCCGCCCTGGTCGATCGCGGGATCGAGGTCGAAGCCGGCCTAGCCTCTGCCGAAGAGGTGGAGCGGCTGGTGTCGGGCGGGATGGCCGAGGGGCTGCTGCGGGTGCTGATCGAACCCGCCGGCGAAGACGCCGCGGACCAGCTGGCCACCGCCCGGGCCATCGACGGCGCGCTGGACCGCGCGGCTGTGAAGGCCCCGCGCCTGGGCCACGGGCTGGGAGTGGCCACCTGGTCGGTGCTGGAATGGTCGGCGGCCAGAGGCCACGACCTGCGCATCGGCCTGGAGGACACCCTGGTCATGGCCGACGGGAGCCCGGCGGAGGGAAACGCGGCCCTGGTGGCCGCCGCCGCGGTGCTGCTGACCTAGACGCCGAGCCGGTCCTGAGCCGAGGTCCGTTGACGTCTCCTCGTCGAGGGATCACGAGGGCATCGCCGTTACCAGATTGGGCATGGATGCCCAATCCGTCGAGAGCATCACGTAATCAGCTTCCTGGTCATCCGATTGATGGCCAGCCGCCAGGCCAGCAGGCCGAAGACCACGAGCGCCCCGTAGTGCGCGGCGTCGGCCGGAAAGTCCCACCCGAAGGCGGCGTGGCGCACGAGCTGCACGCAGTGGTAAAGCGGGTTGGCGTTGGCGGCGACCTGCGCCCACCCGGGCAGCCGGTCGATCGGGAAGAAGGTGCCGGCGACCAGGAACAGGGGCGTGATCACCGTGCTGGTCACGTACGAGAAGTTGTCGATCGACTTCAGCACCGC
>JBPCNQ010000031.1:0-2912 GCA_051001095.1 Thermoleophilaceae bacterium | reverse complement strand
CTTGCGGTAGATCACGTCCGTGGACCCGTTGTCGGAGAGGCGGATCATGTAGCCCAGCCTCTCCCGGTCGGAGCCGGGGATCGCGGCGTCCGCGCGCGCCGCCTTGCGCAGGTAGGCCACCAGGATCATCGCCTTGACCAGGCTGGCCGAGCGGTAGGGGCGGTTCATCCCAGCCCCGCGGAGCCCGCCACTGTCGTCGCCGACGGCAAAGGACACGGCCCCCTCTCGCCGGCGCGCGAAGCGGCCGGCCGCGGCCAGTGCGGCGGGTGCGGGGAAGGTCAGACGGGCAGACGCACGCAACGCGGGATAAACGCCCCAGCCCGAGTCGGTCTGCAGGAGGCCGGGCCCGGCCAGCTCGGCCACGGGGTGAAGCCTCGGATAGACGCCGGACCCCGCGGTGCCGGGGAGCCTGACGAGCCCACGGGTCGATCCGCCATGGTGGGTCGATCGGCCCCGGCTCCAGCTGTCGCCCACGACGAGAGCCACCGCGGCGACGGCGGCGAGCAGGGCGAAGAGGGCGGCGGCGCGGGCCACGAACGAGTAAACGGTACGCCGGGGGCGCCAGCATCGCCACCGGCCCAAAGCGAAAGGTAAGACTGCACGCATGAGCGAACGAGAATTCGACGTGGTGGTTGTGGGCGCGGGCCCGGCCGGCGAGGTGATCGCCGGACGACTGGGCGATGCCGGGTTGGCCGTGGCGATCGTCGAGGCCGAGCTGCTCGGCGGCGAGTGCTCCTACTGGGCCTGCATGCCCTCCAAGGCGCTGCTGCGCCCGGGCGAGCTGTTGCCCGAGACCCAGCGGGTGCCCGGCGTCCGCGAGGCCGTGACCGGGGAGCTCGACGCCCAGGCGGTCCTCGAGCGCCGCGACGAGGTCATCCACGGCCTGGATGACTCCGGACAGGAGGAGTGGATCGACGCCAAGGGCATCGAGCTCTTCCGCGAGCACGGCCGGCTCGAGGGCGAGCGCAAGGTGCGCGCCGGCGACGACCTGCTCAGTGCCCGCAAGGCCGTCGTCCTGGCCACCGGCAGCGGCACCCTCATGCCGCCGATCGAGGGGCTGAAGGAGTCGGAGCCCTGGACCAATCGCGAGGCCACGCTGGCGAAGGAGGTCCCGCGCCGGCTGGCCGTGCTGGGCGGCGGCGTGGTGGGCGTGGAGATGGCGCAGGCCTGGCGCACGCTGGGCGCCCAGGTCACGCTGATCGAGGCGTCCGATCGCCCGCTGGCCCGCGAGGAGCCGTTCGCCGGCGAGCAGGTGCAGGAGTCGCTGCGCGAGCAGGGCGTGGAGGTCCGCTGCGACTCGCGCGTGGTGGGCGTGAGGCGCGACGAGGACGGTGAGGTGGCGATCGAGATCGAGGGCGCTTCCGAGGTGCGGGCCGACGAGCTGCTGGTGGCCATCGGACGCCACCCCCACACCGACGATCTGGGGCTGGACACCATCGGCCTCGAGCCGGGGAAGTACGTGGAGGTTGACGACGCGATGCGCGCGACCGGCGTGGACGGCGACTGGCTCTACGCCGTCGGCGACGTGAACGGGCGCGTGCTGCTCACGCACATGGGCAAGTATCAGGCCCGGGCCGCCGCGCACCAGATCATGGGCGGCGACTCGGTGGCCGAGTGGGACGGGCACATCTCGCCCCGGGTCATCTTCACCGACCCCCAGGTGGCCGCGGTGGGACACACGCTGCAGACCGCCCGGGACGCCGGGTTGAACGTGCGCGTGGTCGATCGCGAGACCTCCATGAGCGCCGGGGCGAGCTTCTACGGCCGCAACACGCGCGGCACGTGCCGGCTGGTGATCGACGAGGACCGCAAGGTCATCGTGGGCGCCACCTTCACGGGCTTCGAGGTGGCCGACTTCATCCACGCGGCCACCATCGCCATCGTGGGCGAGGTGCCGTTGGAGACGCTGTGGCACGCGATCCCCTCCTTTCCCACCCGCAGCGAGGTCTGGCTGAACCTCCTCGAGGAGTACGGGATGTGAACCGGCGCGTTAGCGGCCCTCCCACCGGGTAGGCGGGTCAACATGGACATCGCCATAGCCGGCGGTCACGGCAAGATCGCCTTGAGCCTCTCGCGTCTGCTCATCGAACGGGGTGACACGGTGCACGGCCTCATCCGCAACCCCGATCACACCGTCGACCTGGAGAAGGCCGGCATCGAGCCCGTGATCTGCGACATGGAGGCAGAGACGGACCTGCGGCCCTTCGTGGAGGGGGCGGACGCGGTGGTGTTCGCCGCCGGCGCGGGCCCGGACAGCGGACCCGAGCGCAAGCGGACAGTCGACCTCGGCGCCGCGCTCAAGCTGATGGACGCCGGAGTGAGCCGCTACGTGATGGTCAGCGCGATCGGGGCCGGCGACACCGCGGGCGCGGCGGAGCCCATGCGCCCCTATCTGGAGGCCAAGGCCGAGGCCGACGAGATGCTTCAGCAAAGCCGCCTCGACTTCACGATCGTGCGCCCCGGCCGCCTCACGGATGCGAGGGCGACGGGCCACGTGGCGGCGGGCCCCCATGTCGAGCGCGGCGACATCCCGCGAGCCGACGTGGCCCTGGCCCTGGTGGCCGTGCTGGACACCGCGAGCACGGTGGGCAGGACGTTCAACCTGGTACTCCGGTCAGGACCCGGTGGACCGGGCCATAGCGGCCCTGTAGGCGCGTGGCACTGACCGGCCCGGTGCTGGAGCGCGTGCGCGAGATACCGGAGGGCAGGGTCACCACCTACGGCGACCTGCTGCCCCGGCGCTCGCGCTACGCCGGCTCGGTGCTCGCCGCAGCCGACGAGCCCGGCCTTTCCTGGCACCGCGTGGTGCGCGCCGACGGCAGCCTGGCCAAGGGGGAGCGCCAGCGCGCGCTTCTGGACGCCGAGGGGGTGCCCTTTCGCGGCGCGCGGGTGGACATGCGCGAGGCCTGGGT
>JBPCNQ010000030.1:0-3534 GCA_051001095.1 Thermoleophilaceae bacterium | reverse complement strand
AGGCAACCAGCAGCAGCACCACGAAGACGATCGTCTCGACCAGGGCGAAGGCCCCGATCGTCTCCAGCTGCACCGCAATCGGGTAGAGGAACACCACTTCGATGTCGAAGAGGATGAACAGCATCGCTATGAGGTAGAAGCTCACCCCGAAGCGAAAGCCCTTGCGCACGTCGGAGGGAAGGCCCGACTCGTAGGGCTCGCTCTTGACCTTGCCGGGCCTGCTCGGGCCCAGCACGGAGTTGAGCAGCGTGAACGCGACTCCCACTGCTCCGCCGAGCAGCAGGAAGACGAGTGCCGGTAGATAGCTCTTAAGCAAGGTCTCGGAATGTATAACGCAGGCTTGTGCGACGTTGCTACATAGTGCCAAAGTGCGCTAAGAGCGCTCTGCGCCGCCCCACCGGGGGTTCGCGAGCGTGAACGGAGTGCACATGTGGGTGGGCATCGCCGTGCTGGCCACCAATGCCCTGGCCGGTGGATGGGGAGCGATCTCCTGGGTCCGCGGCTTTGCCTCGTCGTCTTTCTGGTGGATGTTGCGCGGGGCGCAGGTAGCCGTGGGGATACAGGTGGCGATCGGGTTGTTCCTGGTGGCCCGCGGAGCCAGCTCGCCCGACGGCCTGCACATCGCCTACGGCATCTCGCCGCTGGTCGTAACGCTGGTCAGCGAAGGCATGCGCGCCGGCGCCGCGCAGCGCGAGCTCGAGGACGTCCCCGACGTGGAGGCCCTCTCCCGTAGGGAGCAGCTGACCATCGCGCGTCGCGTCGCGATGTCCGAGATGGGGGTGATGACGGTGGGGGCGCTGCTCATCCTCACCCTGGCCCTCCGCGCGTACCAGACCGGGGGATGAACCGCCTTCCCCCTGTTCGAGGGTTCCGAATGCGCCAATGACGGGTAGATAGACCGCGTCGCCCAGCAACGAAAGACAGGGGTGCGAGGCAGTGACTTGTGCGTGTGCGTTCGAGAAGCGCGAGCTGGAGATACCCGCGGATCCCGCGAGGATCCGCGACGCGCGGGAGTGGGCATCCCGGATCGCCCAGGAGTTCGGCCTCGGCGAGGATGGCTGCTTCTGTGTCAAGCTCGCGGCCAGCGAGGCCGTGACCAACGCGATCATCCACGGGTCGAGATCCGGGGGCGACTCCGTCCGGCTGGCCGTCCGCGGCGACGAGGACACGCTGATCTTCGAGGTGTCCGACCGCGGCCGGGAGAATCCGGGGGCCGATTCCGCCGGGCGCCTGGCCGAGGGGGGGCGGGGGCTTGAGCTGGTGTCCATGGTGATGGACGAGGTTCAGCTGGTGCGCCGCGTTGGAGGCGGGCTGCTGCGCTTCTCCAAGCGCCGCGGCGGCGCGGCCTAGGAGCACCCCAGCCAGCCGGGGGTAGTATGCGCGCCCGTGACCGGCTCGCGCACGATCTCGCGACTTAGCCGCGGACTGGCGCTTGCCGCCGGCGCCGGCGTCCTGGCCGTGGCCGGCTCGGGGTGCGGCGGTGAGGTCAAGGCGGACAATCCCCAGGACACGGCCGCCGCCGAATCGTTCAACCAGCACTGCTCGGGCTGTCACTCGCTCAAGCTGGCCAACGCCTATGGCTCCAAGCCGGAGGGTCAGCTCGAGGGCGGCGAGCGCACCAACGGACCGAACTTCACTCAGCGCAAGGAGGATCGCGACGACGTGCTCTATGCGATCCGCAACGGCGGCTTCTCTGGCGCGATCATGCCCGCGAACATCGTGACCGGCAAAGAGGCCGAGAGGCTGGCCGACTACGTGGGCAAGTACTCGGGTCGCGAGCCCGGCCAGTAGCGCCCGCGAGCGCGATGCTCGACCTCAAGGCCATCCGCTCTGACCCGGGTCCTGCGCGTGAAGCGCTCTCCCGGCGCGGCGACGGCTCCGATGGACGGCTGGACCGCGTCCTGGAGCTGGACTCGCGCCGGCGCCAGATCCTCCCCGAGCTCGAGGAGCTGCGCGCCGCCCGCAATGCGGCCAGCAAGCGCATAGGCCAGCTGCAGCGCTCGGGCGAGGATGCCTCCGCGGCCATAGCCGAGGTCCAGGAGAGCGGCGATCGCCAGAAGGCCCTGGAGGCCGAGTCGCGTTTAGTGCAGGAGGAGCTCGATGCGGCGGTGGCCACGCTGCCCAATCCCCCGCAGCCTGGGGCCGCCGACCAGGACGCGGTCCTACGCGAGGTCGGTGAGGCGGGTCGCGCCGGACGGGACCACCTCGAGCTCCTGGGCGACCTCGTGGACCTGGAGGCCGGCGCGCGCGTGGCCGGCGCGCGCTTCGCCTATCTCAAGGGCCCGCTTGTGCTGCTCGAGCTGGCGCTGGTGCGGTGGGCCATCGAGGTCGTGGGAGGCCACGGCTTCGAGCCGGTGATCCCGCCCGTGCTGGTGCGCGAGGAGGCCCTGTACGGAACGGGATTCCTGCCCGACACCGAGCAGCAGATCTACCGGGTGCCCGGCGATGACCTGTACCTGGCGGGCACCAGCGAGGTGCCGCTGGCCTCGCTGCACTCCGGCCAGATGCTCGACGCCGGCAAGCTCCCGTTGCGCTACGCGGGCTTCTCGCCCTGCTTCCGCCGCGAGGCGGGAGCCGCCGGTCGCGACACCCGCGGCATCTTCCGGGTGCACCAGTTCGACAAGGTCGAGATGTTCTCGTTCGTGGCTGCGGGCGACTCGGTGGCCGAGCACCAGCGGATCCTGGGCATCGAGGAGGAGATCATGCAGGCCCTCGAGCTCCCCTACCGCGTGGTGAACATCGCGGTGGGCGATCTGGGCAACTCCGCGGCCAAGAAGTACGACGTGGAGGCATGGATGCCCGGGCAGGGGCGCTACCGCGAGCTGACCTCCTGCTCCAACACCACCGACTACCAGGCCCGGCGCCTGGACATCCGCTACCGGCCCGCAGAGGGCCAGAGCCCGGTGCACGTGCACACGCTCAACGGGACCGCGGTGGCGGTGGGACGCACGATCATCGCGGTGGTGGAGAACGGCCAGCAGGAGGACGGCAGCATCGTGCTCCCCGAGGTGCTGACCGAGTGGGGGGCTCCGGCGAGGATCGAGGCCGCGGCGCGGTAGGCCTCGGCCCTACCATCGCGATCGAGCGCCCGGAGGGGTGGCAGAGAGGTCGATTGCGCCGGTCTTGAAAACCGGAGTCCGGGTTCCCCGGATCGTGGGTTCGAATCCCACCCCCTCCGTTCTGGAGCCTCTGGAGCGGACCGTGAGCTACCTGCCGTCCCGCACGGCAGGTAGGTCGTCGGCTCTCAGCCGGGCATCTTGCCGCGGCCCTGACGGCCCTTGGCGGCGCTCTTGTTGGTCGCCTTGCGCGACGAGCTGAACGGCTTCTGCGCCCACCGGCCCAGGAAGCCCGGCAGCAAGCCGCCGGTCTTCTGGCCGACGCTCAGCGTGCTGTCCACGCCCCGCTGGGGATGACGAGACAGCCGCGGAAACAAGAAGGCCAGCACCAGCAGCACCACACAGACGACAACGATTGCTCCTATGATCATCCAGTTCTCTCCTCTTGATTGGGGCCTTGCATCAGCCCTTGTCCAGC
>JBPCNQ010000029.1:0-3080 GCA_051001095.1 Thermoleophilaceae bacterium | reverse complement strand
CGCCAGCTCCACCGGCGCCTGGGGCGCACGCGTGGCGCGCCGCCCGCGCCGGCGCCCGCGGGCCGGGCCGTCGCCGTGCGGGGTGACCGAAATCGGGGTGCCCACCTTGTCCTCGTAGCTGGGCAGTCGTACCCGGTAGGCGCACAGGTCGCAGTTCATGCGCACGTCGCCGGTCAGCGCCTCGCGGTAGCGCTCCAGCACCACCTTGGCCAGGCGCCGGTCGGGGCCGAGGTGCTCGGCCCCGCGCACCTCGATTTCGGGGTGCCCGGCGGCCCACTCCCCCGCCCTGCCCAGCACCCGTGGAACCAGCACGCCGGTGAACAGCAGGAACGGGGCGACCACGATCGTGCGGGCACCCAGCAGGCGGCAGCGCTCCAGCGCGGCGGTCACGTCGGGCTGGGTCACCCCGGCGAACGCCGGCTCCACTATCCCCAGGCCGCGCCCGTCGGCGAGCAGGCGGGCCACCTTGTACATGTCGGAGCTGGCGTCCGGATCGCTGGACCCGCGCCCGACCAGGACCACGCCCACGTCGGCGGGATCGTCATCGCCGATGGCGGTGCGGATGCGATCCTCGGCCACCGCCAGGACGGTCGGGTCGATCCCCAGGTCGCGGGCCATGTGGAAGCGCACGTCGGGATGACGCATCCGGGCACGCGCCAGGGTGGCCGGCCCGTCGTTCTTGAGGTGGCCGGCGGCCAGCAGCACCAGCGGGACCGACACCACCTCCCGCGGCCCCCGGGCGGTCAGGGTGTCGATGGCCCGGTCCGCCAGCGGCTCGGCCAGCTCGATGAAGCCGAACTCCACGTCCAGCTCCTGACCGGCCGCGTCGCGGATGTGGCCCGAGAGCACGTGGAACTCCTCCAGCCCGTCGGCGTCGCGGGTGCCGTGGCCGATCACCAACAGTGCCGGTGGCTTCTCGATCGCGACGGAGGCTTCCACGCTCACAGCCCTCCCCGGGCGGCCACCATCGCCGCCAGGACGGGGGCCACCGCCACGGCAGCCGCCAGCCAGGCGGCGGGCAGCGCGGGCGGGGCCAGGCCCACGTCGGGCATCCGGCCGTCGAAGCCGCGGGCCAGCATCGAGGTGTGCACCCGCTCGCCCCGCTCGAAGCAGCGCACGGCCAGCGTCCCGGCGGTGCGCGTGACAGTGCGTGCCTGCCACAGCCACCGGGCGTCGTCGCCGCGTGCCACCCGCGCCACCTGCAGCCGGCGCAGCTCCTCGAGGACCACCTGCAGGTAGCGCACGGCGAAGCCCGCGATGGCGGTGAGGGTCCGCGGGACGCGCATCCGCTGGAGGCCGGCCACGATCTCGGGCATTGGGGTGGTGGAGGCCAGCACGGCGGTGGCCAGAACCGCCAGCGTGGCCTTGGCGGCGATCCCTCCCGCCACCTCCAGGCCGTGCTCGGACAGGCCGACACCGAGGACCGTGACCTGGTCTCCGCCGCTCACGAAGGGAAGCAGCACCACGAACAGCACGAAGGGGATCTCGATCGCCACCCTGGCAGCCAAGAACCCCGGTGAGACCCGTGCCCAGGCGCCCACCACGGCCAGCGCCGCGGCATCGAGGGCGTACGGGGCAAACGAGCCGTGGGGCACCAGCGCCACGGCCACCACGAAGACGATCAGGGCGGCCACCTTGCACTCCGGCGCCAAGCGGTGCACGGCGGTCTCGACCGCAAAGGGCTCGGCGGCGTGGGCGACGGTCACGGCGCCTCCTCCGGGCGGGCGAGCCGGGAGCCGCGCTGCTTGCCGGCCCGCGGGGGGACGATCACCGTCGACATGTAGGGCCCGCTGCCTTCGCGCTCGGAGGCAGCGCCCACCTGTTCGCCGGCCTGTCCCAGCTGCTCACCGTAGACGCTCTCTTTAAGCCGCCCGGCGGCGCGCACGGTCTCAAGCACCTGGGGCAGGTGGCGCCCGCCCTTGTAGACCACCACGCAGTCGAAGTCGCCGAGGGCGTCGCGCAGACGGTCCCCGCCGGCGGGCCAGGGCACCAGCGCCAGGCGCTCGTCGCCCTCGGCCAGCACGGTCCCCGAGCGTGCCGCCAGGTCCTGCAGGGCGGTGATCCCGGGGATGGTCTGAACCGCCACGCCGGGCACCAGGTCACGCACGGTCTGGGCTATGTAGACGAAGGTGGAATACAGGTTGGGGTCGCCGATCGTGGCGAAGGCCGCCGTGCCGCCGTTTCCCACCACCTCTTCGATGGCCGCCCCCGCACGGTCCCAGTTGCCGGCCCGCTTGACCTCGTCGCGCATGGCGAAGGTCAGCCGCTCGATCCGCTCGCCGGGCACGTGCGGGGCCACGATCCGCTCGGCGCGCCCCGGCCCCTCGCCGCTGGTGTCGGTCTCGGGCACGAACACCCGGTCCGCTGACCGGAGCGCAGCCAGCGCCTTGAGCGTGAGGTGATCGGGGTCGCCCGGGCCCACGCCCACTCCGATCAGCGTCCCGGGGCTCACGCCCGCACCTCCGCCGAGGTGGGTACGGCAGGCTCGGCGGCCGCGGCCACCAGCCGCGATGCGACGTCCGGCGTTGCCGCCCAATGGGTGTGCAGGTAGCTGGCGTGCACCCGCGCGGTCACATGGCCCTCGGCGCGCTCGGTCCCACGTGCGCGCAGCCGCCAGGCGGGAACGGAATCGGCCGGGGGGTCCACCTGCGAGTAGTGGAACTCGTGCCCGCGAACCGTGGTGCCCGCCGGCCAGACCGGATGGTCGCCACCCGCCTCGGCCTCGCGGTAGCCCAGCGTCAGGCGGTCGGCCATCCGCGCCCGGGTGGCGATCACGCCGCACATCGGCCGGCCATCCAGGTCGGCGGAGAGGTAGAGCAGGCCGCCGCACTCCGCGAGCACCGGACGACCGCGGCGGGCGAACGCGCCTATCTCGGCTCGCAGCGCCCCGTTCCCCGAGAGCTCGGAGCCGAAGGCCTCGGGGAAGCCCCCCGACAGCAGCAGTGCGCCCGACCGCTCGGGCAGCTCCTCGTCGGTGAGCGGGTCGAACGGGGCCAGCTCGGCACCGGCCGCCTCGATCAGCTCCAGGTTCTCCTGGTAGTGGAAGGAGAATGCCGGGCCGCGCGCCACGGCCACGCGCG
>JBPCNQ010000028.1:0-4328 GCA_051001095.1 Thermoleophilaceae bacterium | reverse complement strand
CACCAGGCCCAGCACGGCGGCCATCAGCAGCCAGTTCACGAACGGCAAGTAGATCTGGCCCGGCTCGTCCGCGGAGGTGTGGCGCACCTGCAGCCGCGGTAGGTAGCCCAGCCGGGTGGCCTGGCGGGCGACCGAGAACGCTCCCGAGATCACGGCCTGGGAGGCGATGATGGTGGCCAGCGTGGCCAGGGCCACCATCGGGATCCGGGCCCAGTGGGGCACGAGCAGGAAGAAGGGGTTGCTGACCCCGGAGGGGTCGTCGACCAGGAACGCTCCCTGGCCCAGGTAGTTGAGCACCAGCGCCGGGAAGGCCACGAAGAACCAGGCGCGGCGGATCGGGCGCTTGCCGAAGTGGCCCATGTCGGCGTACAGCGCCTCGGCCCCGGTGATCACCAGCACCACCGCCCCCAGCGACAGGAATGCGGTCAGCGGCTCCTCGACCAGGTACCGGATCGCCCAGTGGGGCGACAGCGCCTGCAGGACCTCGGGGTGCCTGGTGATGCCCCGGACGCCGCACAGCGCGATGGCCACGAACCAGACGACCATGATCGGCCCGAACAGACGCCCGACCCGGGCGGTTCCGTAGCGCTGTCCCGCGAACAGCCCGACCAGGATCACCAGCGCCCCCGGCACCACGATCTTCTGCAGGCCGGGGTCGATGATCTCCAGTCCCTCCATCGCCGAGAGCACCGATATGGCCGGAGTGATCATGCTGTCGCCGAAGAACAGCGCAGCGCCGAAGACCGCCATGGTGGCCAGGCCGAGCAGGAGCTTCGGCGACAGCTCGCGCTGCCTGAGCAGGGCGACCAGCGACAGCAGTCCGCCCTCGCCGTCGTTGTCGGCGCGCATGAACAGCAGCAGGTACATCACGCTGACGATCACGGTGACGCTCCAGAAGATCAGCGACACGACCCCGTAGATCGCCGTCTGCTCGACGGCCACGGGCCGCAGCGCGCTGCCCGAGAAGACGGTCTGGACGGCGTAGAGGGGACTCGTGCCGATGTCTCCGAACACCACGCCCAGGGCGCCGAGCAGCAGGGCGGCCCGGGGGGGTGTCCCGGTGTCATGGCTCCTTGCGCCGCTCATCGACAGACGAGCCTACGCCGGGCGGGAGACGCCCGCGCCAGGGCCGTTCCTCCAGCGAGGTAGATGCGCTGCTGGGGGCCGAGACCAGCTACCCGCCGGCTACGTCGCGCCGATCGAAGACCACCGCGGCCGCCCCGAGAGCGGGCAGGCCGTAGAGGGCGCAGACCCAGGCGGCGCGGATGATCGGGGCCCAGTCCGTCGGCGTGCGCAAGAAGCCCTGCCACGCGTTGAACTGGGTGCTCAGGAGGTAGGGCTTCAGCACGCCGAGGCCCGGCAGGATCCCCACCAGCTGCAGCAACAGGGAGACCATCAACGTGCCCACCACCGCCGCGGCGCTGTTGCGCAGCACGGTGGAGAGCAGCAGCCCGATGGCGGCCACGGCCAGGATCGGCAACAGGTAGACGCCCAGGCTGGCGGCAACCAGGCCGAGTCCCTTGCCGGCCGGCACCTCGGTTCCCGACAGGCTCGTGATCGGATGCAGCCCGGAAGCGAGGATCCCGGCGACCAGCGAGACCACGCCCGTCACCACGATCGCCGCGATCGCGTAGGTCATCGCCGCGAGCACCTTGGCCCAGAAGACCTGGCCGCGCTCCACCGAGCGGGTGAGGATCGTCTTCAGCGTGCCGTTGTTGTCCTCCGCGGCCACGATGTCTCCCGCCACCAGGGCGGTGATCAGGGGGAACATCCATATCGATCCGAACAGGAGCAGCACCAGCGGCACGGCCAGGCCCGTGTCGTGCAGGTAGCGGCCGAAGGCAACGTCCTCTGGCCCGCTGCCGCTCTGCAGGACCAGCGCTAGGACGAAGATGATCGGGACCACCGCCGCCGCGCCCAGCCCCATGTAGGTGCGCTTCTGGGAGCGCAGCTTGCGCAGCTCCCACCGATAGACGGTGAGCACGCCCGGCCTCACGCCGCGCTGCGCTCGACGGCGGGGACCGCGGGCTCCGGCTCGGCGCCGTCGCCCTCGGTCAGCCTGAAGAACAGGTCCTCGAGCGTGGCCGTCTGGGGGCTCAGCTCCCGCACCAGGACGTCGGCCTCCACCAGCGCGCGCGAGAGCTGGGCGACGTCGTCGTCGCGCTCGGCGCGCACGATCAGGGGCCCGGGATGCGCGCCGGCCTGCACCGCGATCCCCGGTTGTGCCCGGCAGATTCGCTCGGCCTCTGCGTCGTCGGTGCTACGCAGGTGCAGGCGCAGCCCCGCCGTGGCCCGCAGGTCGGCGAGCGAGCCCTCGTAGGCCACGCGTCCGGTCCGCACGGTCGCCACCCGGTTGCACAGCTCCTCGCCCTCGGTCCGCAGATGGCTGGACAGCAGGACCGTCATGCCCTCCGAGGCCAGCCGCCGCACCAGCAGGCGCATGTCGCGCATCCCGCCCGGGTCCAGGCCGGTGGCCGGCTCATCGAGCAGCAGGAGCCGCGGGCGGCGCAGAAGCGCCGCGGCGATGCCGAGGCGCTGTCGCATTCCGTGGGAGTAGCCGCCCACGCGATCCTTGCCCCGGGGTCCCAGCTCCACGAGGTCGAGCACCTCGTCGATGCGCGCGCGGGCGTCGCCGCCGTCAAGCGCCGCGAGCAGCTCCAGGTTCACGCGACCGGGCAGGTACGGATAGAACTGCGGCCCCTCCACGAACCCGGCCACCCCCTCCAGCGCGGCGACCCCGACCTGGGGATCGCGACCGAACACCCGGACCGACCCCTCCGTCGGGCGGATCAGCCCGAGCATCATGCGCAGCGAGGTGGTCTTGCCGGCGCCGTTGGGACCCAGGTAGCCGAATACGTCGCCGGGCTCGACGGTCAGATCCACGTGATCGACCGCCGTCAGGTCCCCGTATCGCTTGACCAGCCCGCGGACCTCGACCGGAGGCCCCGTGGGCACCTCCGCGCTCAAAGTCCTCGCGCGGCCACCTCGGCGGCCGCCGGCGAGACGGACCCGAGCACCACGTAGCTCACGCCATCTCGCTCGAACCGGATGACGGTGCCCAGTGCGGTGCGCAGCTCCTGCCCCCTCGCGCCGTTGATGGCCACCTTGGGGAGGCTCAGCTGACCCTCTTTGCGCGGGGCGCCCTTCGCATGGCCGGACTTGGCGGCCGACTCGATCACCGCCACGCCCCCCAGGCCGCTGCCGTAGGTGACCAGTGCGGCCGCGCCGTCGCCGGAGCCGATCGACCGAACCCGAGCCCGGGCCCTTCCGGCCAGGCGGCCGGGCGCGGCCACCCGGAAGCCAACCGTGCGGCTCACAGCGCCGACGCCGGTCACCGGACGGGTCTTCTTCGGCTTCCCAGCGCCCGCGGAGGCGCGCTGCGCCCGCTGGGTCAGGTCCACGACCTTGGCGCCCCGCGGAGGAACGAACGAAAACGCGGAGGCGGCCACGCGCCCATAGGAGATGTCGGTGGCCTCGAGCTCCACTACCGGATCGGTGCGCCCGGCTGCGTACACCGAGGCGCGCAACGGGATTCCCTTGGCCGCGTCCCACGCGAGCCGGGCTCCGCCCACCAGGCCGCCGTGGTCCTTGGGGGTGACCTTCACCGAGTAGCTCGGCTTGCCGGCCACGTTGCCCGGCTCTGCTCCCGAGAGGTTCACGCGCGTGGCGATCCTGGCCAGTGCCCGGTCGATCTCGCCGATCGCGGGCGCTTCCCGTCCGGCCCGGTGGCGCCGTTCTGCGCGGGGACGGGGCAGCGTGGCCCGGTACACCGTGTTGGAGGCCGGCTCGTACACCGAGAGCCTGCGGCCGTCCACCAGGGCCTGGGCGTCACCGCCGCCGCCGTCGCCGGACTGCAGCTCGAGGCGGACGCGGCCGTCGCCCGAGGCCCAGAGGCGACCGGTTGCACCGCTCAGGATAGGGCTGGCGCCCTGCACGCCGGCGGAGTCGATCAGATGATTGGTGAATCGGATGCGGGCCGTGATGCCCGCCACCCTGGGTGCCGACAGGGCATCGTGAACGGCTGCGTCGAGCCTCTTGGGCGGCGGCTCGGCGCCGCCACCGGTGGCTGCGATGGCGATCGCGCCGCCGGTGGCGATGGCCGCGGCGAGCCCGGCCGTCAGGGCGACCAGACGCTGGGTGGAGAGTTTGCGGATCGGTGCCACGTTCAGCCTCCTCAAGGGTACGGACCCAGAGTAGGGGAGGTCGATGAAAGGACGGTGACCCGATTCGCCGAGCCGCGTAGATCCTGCGGCGGCTCAGCCGGTCTTCCGCCGGCTGAGCGCCAACAGGGCAACGCCGGCCAGCAACATGCCGACGAAGACCAGCCA
>JBPCNQ010000027.1:0-13736 GCA_051001095.1 Thermoleophilaceae bacterium | reverse complement strand
GCTCCGCGCTGAGGTCGAGTGAGTCCACCACCTTCTCCAACAAACCGGCGACGAGTTCCGTTTGGCTCTCAGCGAGTTGGACCTCGCGTTCCGCCATGCCTGCATCCGCGGCCATCTTTGCGTACCTTGCAACGTCGTCCATCACGTCTCGCTGCAACTTGAGCCAGTGGTGCGGAACCTTCTTGAACACGCCCTCGACCGGCGAGTAGGCGTCCTCGAACAGATCGTCATCTTGAAGCTCGGCAACCTGCCCAGATGCGTACACGAGTTGCCCCGCAGCGAGACGCAGCACACCGCTGAGCGCCCGTCCCGGCGACACGTCTGCCGGCGTGGCCATCGTCCGCATCTCTTCGTTCGCCGCCGCTGCCAAGCCGGATCGCAGTTGTCCGCCGTGGTGGCGACACCTGCCGTAGCCCACGTGCTCTGTGCCCCATCCTGCTTGGTTGACGCACGACCTGCCGTCGTGGCGTGCAGCGCTGCAAAGGGTCTGGGCGTCGCGCTTCTTCTGAGCATCCATCTCTTCTTGGCGCTTGAGCGCCTTCGCCCGCTTCGTGTGTTGCGCACCCATCGACGCATTGTTGCGTGGAGGCGCCTCGATCGAATCGACCCCTGACACGCGCCAGCCAAACTGAAGCGCGACCTACTGCGCGAATCCAAACGCAGAGCAGCAGTAGTTCGGTCAGTCAATACGCGACCGTCTAGACAGACCTAGACAGGCCCAGCGCGCGCGTACACGCGTGAGAGCGGTTGTAACGGACGATGGTTACGGGAACTCGAAAACCGTTGTGCGTCTTCGACGTACCGAGGGTTCGAATCCCTCCCCCTCCGCTGAGCAGTGGCGTCATGGCCGCCGGCACCGGCGCGCGCTGCGCCTAGCAGACGAAGGGCTCATCGACACCGGCCTCGCCAACGGCGCCCGCGAGCATGGGCTCTCGGTCGTTGCCCCGACCTGACTCGAGGACTCGACAGCCAGGGCTTCGAGGTGGGTCTGGGGGGTCGCACGCACCGTCGTGACCAGCGCTCGGCGACTCGCATGCGGCGCCCCGGCCACCGGGTGGCCGCCCAAGTTGATGGCCTTGCGCTACAGGCGATCGTCAGCGCGGCCGGCGCTGAGGTGCGGGGCGATCGGCGGGGGGCGGAGCAGCGAACAGGGCAGCGACGCCCAAGTCGCCCTCCTGCTCCCAACGCTCCCAGGGCAGCTCGACGGCATCGCGGTCGTCCTTGTAGCCATAGACCGGCTCGTAGGCCAGCAGCTCCGGGGGCTTGCCGAAGAAGCGCGCCAAGCGCCGGCAGCGCGCGCAGAGCCCGTCTTCGTGCTCGGGGCGGACACAGCCCCGGCGTGCGCAAAGGGGACCGAGGTAAGTGAAAGGCATGGGGGCCTGGATAGGGTGATCAGGGGCGTCATGCCAATCCCGCCTGACACTGCCAGGCCTGAGGCTGGCCACGACCCCTGGTGCGCAAGGAGCCCCGGGGAGGTTAGCACGAAGCGCCCTCGTAGCGGTATGATTTCCACGATGGATCGAGTCAACCTGATCCTTGAAGCGCTCGCCTCGAACGGGGCGGGGGCGGATACGGGCGCCTCGGATGAGGCCACGAGCGCGTATGCCGACCTGAAGGGACTGGTCAAGCGTCGCTTCGGCGGCCGCGCGGACGCAGAGATGGCGCTGGAGCAGTACGAGGAGAAGCCGGGCGCGAACCGCGAGCGCCTCATGGAGATGCTCGACTCCACGGGCGTGGTCGAGGACTTCGAGATCGTCGGAGCGGCTCAGAAGGTCCTGAAGCTCGTCGATCCCGAGGGTGCCGTCTCCGGCAAGTACGCGGTACAGCCTCGACCGCTCCCCGGGCCGCCAATCGGCCACTAGTAGCCCGGCGACCGGGTACGGTGCGCGAGCAACGGGCTCGCCGGTCGCTACCTGAGCCACGCCTGGTTCGAGGATCCGACGAGCGGCCCCTACTGCTGCGGCGGACCGCCGAAGAAGAGCGTGTCGACCAGCAGGAAGATCGCCACGCCGGCCACCACCGCGGCGAACGCCTTGCCGAGCACCGACTGGGGCAGTCGCTGACCGAGGGAGGCGCCCAGCAGGGCCCCGACCCCGGTGGATACGGCGAGCGAGGCGGTGACACCGGCGTTGATCTTGGCCCCGGCGACGAGGTGGCCGGCCAGGGCGACCAGGCCGGTCAGGGTGATGATGACCAGCGACGTGGCCACGGCACGCCGGAACGTGAGCCCCAGCCAGAGTGTGAGCGCGGGGACGATTAGGAACCCGCCGCCTACCCCGAAGAAGCCGGTCAGGGCGCCTACTCCCGCGCCGGCCGCCACGGTTCGTCCCGGCGGCGCAGGCGGGCACTCTCCTTCCTCGGGGTCGTGGCTCTGGCCGGCCCGCTGCCAGGTGGCGCCCGCCGCCACGGCCATGACGGGAACGAACGCCAGGATCAGCGTCTTGGCGCCGACCGCTCCGCTGCCGACGGTGCCCACCAGGGAGCCGAGGGCGGCGGGGCCTGAGAACGTGAGCGCCAGGCGCCAGCACACGTGACCCCGCCGGGCGAGCGCTCCCGCACCTACTCCGGCTGCCACCGCGACGACGATCAGCGACGCGGTGGAGGCGCGGCCGACCCCCTCGTCGAGGATGTAGACCAGAACGGGCAGCGCCAGGATGGCGCCGCCCCCCCCGACGGCCCCGACTATCAGCCCGATCACGATCCCGAACGGGACCGCCAGCAGCACGTCGGTGAGCTCCAAGGGCCGGACCCGCCCTAGTCGGCGTCGGCCTCTTGGGAGCCCTCGACCGGATGGCCGAGGCGCTCCCAGTCGGGCACCCCGCCGCCCACGACGTGGATGACCTCCGGGGCGCCGTGGCGCTGCACCAGGCTCGCCGCGGTGGCCGCGCGCTGTCCCGACGCGCAGAGGACCGCTATCGGCCGTGTGCGATCGAGCCCGGCGGGCACTGCGGCGATGTCGTGCCACGGCGTGAAGCTCGACCCCGGTATGTGGCCCGCGTCCCATTCGGCCTGTTCGCGCACATCCAGGATCTGCAGGGCGGGATCCGCGTCGGCGCGCCGGGCGAGATCCTCGACGCGGACCCGTTCGGTCTCGGCGGTCTCCCGCCCCTCCTGGCGCCAGCTGGTCATGCCGCCGTGCAGGTAGCCGCCAAGCTTGCGGATGCCGACCGCGATCGCGAGCCGCCCGGCCCGTCGGCCGTCCTCGTCGTCGCGGCCGACGAACACCATCTCCTGCTCCAGATCCGCGATCCACGCCAGCTTCGAGCCGAACCCGGCCTGCAGCATCGGGTTGCAGATCGCCTCGGGGATGTGCGCGTCGTCGAACTGCTGGTCGGTGCGAACGTCGATAAGGAGCGCGCCCGAGGCACGCTTCTGCTCGACCTGGCGCGGAGCGAGCGGAAGCTGCTCGGCGCCGCCGGTGAGCAGCGGACCCTTGTTGAGCTCGACGATCGCCTCGAGGTTCGGCGGTTGGGGCCCCAGCTTGGCCAGGGCCTGCTCCACGAACTCTTCCTCGTCGCGGATGGCCAGGGTGGGGTTGTGCTGGCGCTCGAAGCCGATCGTGGAGGAAAGCTTCATGTCCATGCCGGGGCCTCCGCACATCGATCCGCCCAGATGTCCCGGCCAGATCTCGACCTCCGGAGCCATCGTGAGCAGCTTGTCGTGGAGGGAGCGAAAGATCCCGCGGGCGCCGTCGGACTCATCGACCGCCAGATCGGGACGGGCCACGTCACCGACGAAAAGGGTATCTCCGGTGAGCACCGCCCAAGGCTCGGGGGCCCGAGCCGTGTCGATCAACGCGAAGGGGGGGTGCTCGGGCCGGTGGCCGGGGGTGTGAAGGGCGCGCACGGTCACCGAGCCCAGCGAGAGCTCGTCACCGTCCTCGAGCGGCTCGTGGGCATAGCCGGCCTCCGCCTCACGATGGATGTGGATGGCGGCGCCGGTGGCGGCGGCCAGCCGGCCGTGACCGGACACGTGGTCGGCGTGGTTGTGGGTCTCTAAGACGTGCTCGATGCTCACGCCCGTGTAGCGGGCGAGCTCGAGGTACTCGTCGATCTCGAAGCGGGGATCGACCACGGCGGCCACCCCCTCCTCGTCGTCCCCGATCAGGTAGGACGCACAGCCGAGGTCGTCGTGGATTATCTGGCGGAAGATCATCGGGACGTCTGCTCGTCATGCAACCAGCAAGTCGAGGATCTGGACGCTAGCTCGTGGCGGTTGCCTTCACGGTGACCCGCCCCCACGCATTGTTGACGTACCCCTTGGGGTTCCAGAGCGATTCCGGGTGCTCGGGTTGCGTGGCGGCCGCGCTGTCCCAGGCGCGGACCACGATCTCGTGCTCCCCCGGCCCCAGATCGAGCTCGATCCGCCACAGGCGCCAGGCCCAGCGGCCGAGATCGGCGAGCAGCTCGGCCTGCTCCCACGTGGCGCCGCCGTCGGTGGAGACGTCGACGCGCCACGTGGCGCTCTCCGCCGGCGAAGGCGTAGCCCCTGACCTGCAGGGCGCCTGCGGGCACCGTCGCGCCGTCGTCGGGGGCGAGAACATCGGAGTTCAGCGCGATCTCGCCGAGCGGGACACCCACTCCCGGCGCCGGTTGCGCCTGGGCGGGGAGCAGGCGGTAGGCCGTGGACTGGAAGAACCCCTCCCACGGGTCCGATCGCACCTCGATCCGCTCCAGCCATTTCACGCTGCGAGCGCCGATGTAGCCGGGGACCACGACGCGGACCGGGGCTCCGTGCACCGGCGCGAGCGGCTCGCCGTTCATCTCCCAGGCGAGAAGGACCTCGCCGCGCAACGCCTTGGCGAGCGAAATCGAGGCGCCGTACAGCTGCAGCGGCTCGGCCCCCTCGGACTCATCCGCGGCGGAGAATCCGACATGTCGAGCCCCTTCTGCGGGTCCGGCCGCGTCCAGGACATCGCTCAGCGTCACCCCGCGCCAGCTCGCCGTGCCGGTGGCCGCCGGGCCCCACGGCTCCTCTCCCGGGATGTCGCGAACGGTGAGCAGCCCCGATCGGCGGTTGCCCGCGCACTGCAGCGTCGCGACGAGCTCGCGGTGCTCGAAGCGGTCGCGCAGGTCGTCGAGCCCGAGCGACATCTCACGGTCGACGAGTCCCTGCACTCGTAACCGCCACCCGGCCGGATCGATCTGCGGGACCGGCCCGTGCCCACGGACGTAGAACGCGTCGACCGGCGTGATCGGCCCCTCGGCCAGCGCCGCCCGTGCGGGCTCGGCGTTGAAGGGCTCGTCCGAATGGACGATCGTGTCAGGGGGTACTACCCCCGGGTATAGTCGGAGATTGTGAACCGCAACCGCTGCCAGATCGCAGAATGAGCATGGCCCCGTGTGCGCTCAACCGGCTGCTGCGAAGCCGTCGCCGCCAGCTCATTGTGATCGCGGCGACGCTGTGCCTGAGCGGAGCGGTGGCCGTCCATCACGTGTCGACGGACCACGGCATGGGGATGGCCGGCGCGGCGGTCGTCTGCCTCGCCGTGATTCCCGTTCTGGCCGTCGCCATGGCGACATCCGCACTCCCGGTGCTGCCGCGGTTGCGTCGGTTCTCGGGAGCGCCCCCGGAGCCGCTTCCCGCCCCACATGAGCCCCGGGCGCGGCCCAGCCCGCTTGACACCGTCGTGCTGCGGCTCTGATCGACATGGCGGGCGCGTCGCTTGCGCCAAAAGGCCGCCAGTCAATCACCAAAGGAGACCAACACGATGAGAACCACTAAGAACACCTCGGCGGTCCTGACCGTCCTGCTGATCGCCGCGCTGGCGGCTCTCGGGGTCGGATGTGGGTCGAGCGACAGCTCGAAGTCCGACAGCGCCTCGGGAAACCCGACAGACCGCGCGTTCGTGGCCGAGATGGTCCCCCACCACCGGGCGGGCGTCGAGATGGCCGACGTCGCGACCGAAGAGGGCACGAGCCGTTTCGTCAAGACGCTGGCGCAGAGCATCAGCTCGACCCAGAAGGCCGAGATCGGTCAGATGGAGCGGATCGACCGCCGGCTGGCCAAGGGCGACGTGGCCAAGGGCAAGCTTGGCATGTCGCACGCGATGAAGGGGATGAACATGGACGCTCAGGCCCTCCGTGGGGCCAAGCCGTTCGACGCCCGATTCATCTCGATGATGGTCCCCCACCACGAAAGCGCGGTCGAGATGGCAAAGATCGAACTCGACAAGGGCGAGAACCCCGACCTGAAGAAGCTCGCCCGTAGCATCATCGCGACCCAGAAGCGGGAGGTGAGCCAGATGCGCGCCCACAAGCCCGGGTCGTCATCCGGCCAGGATATGGAGGGCATGCACGAGGGCCACTCGGGCTGAACGAAGCCGCAGCCGATGGCGGTACCCACCGGTGCCGCCATCGGCCCTAGCTCTTGCGGTCAGCCTTTGCCGCCGCCACCGCATCGGCCAGCCGCTCGGCCTCCTGGCTCGCGGTGAGGGCAGCCTCCTTCTCCTCGAGGGCTTCGCTCTTGGTGTCGAGTTGCTCCAAGCGCTCCCGCTTGGCGCGTTCCTCGGCCGCCTCCTTTTCAGCGGCTGAGCGGCGGTTGCGCGCCACCTTCGACGCCTGGGCCTTGGTCGCCTTGCGCCGCTTCTCCGCATCCTCGCGCTTGCTCTGGGCGGCCTCTGCGGCCTCGTTCTCGGGGTCCGCCATCTACCTTCCTCTCGTCTGAGTCCTGACAGGACCGGACACGAGCTACCCGGTGGGCGGGTTCCCCTACAGGCGCCGTTGGTACGTCTTTACGCGGCGAAGCGGATCAGGCTTGCCGCTCCCGCGATCAAGGAGTAGACGGCAAAAGGGGTGAGCGTCCGGGTCTCGAAGTAGCGGACCAGGAACCGGACGGTGATGTAGGCGGTCACGCCCGTGAGCACGAAGCCCACCGCGATCTGACCGTGAATGTGATCGCCGGCCCGACCGGCCAGGCTGGGGAGCTTGAGCACGCCGGCGGCGAGGATCACCGGCGTGGCGAGCAGGAAGGCGAAGCGCGCCGCGTCCTCCTGTGAGAGCCCCCGCCAGAGGCCTCCGACCATCGTCACACCCGAGCGGCTGATGCCCGGGAACAGGGCCGTGATCTGGAGCAGGCCGATGAGCAGGGTATCTCGGTAGCCGATGCGCGAGATCCGTACATCGGACGCATAGGCCTCGGCAACGTCGTTGGCCGAACGACCGGAGGTCGCTGAAGACACGCTGCCCGCCGAGACAGGGTTCCTTTCGGCTGCCGGGGTCGACGAATCTGCGGTCTCGCCCATCTGCTCACCGCGCCGGCGTGCTCGCTCACCGGCGAGCAGAATGAGACCGTTGACGAGCAGGAACGCACTCGCGGCCGTCGGCTTGGCGAAGATCGTGCGGAAGGTGTGCTCGAGCGCGAGGCCGGTGAGTCCGACCGGGATGGTGGCCAGCACGATCAGCCAGGCCAGGCGTTCGTCGGAGTCGGCGGCGAGGATCCTGCGCTCGCGCAGCGTCGGGCGCAGGCTGCGAAAGAACCCGCGGACGATGCGCACCCAGTCCGCCCTGAAGAAGATGAGCAACGCGAGCGCGGTCGCGCAGTGCAGGGCCACGATATACGCGAGGTAGAAGGACGACCCGCTCTCTCCCTGGGAGGACTGCGTGACCAGGGTCTCCCAGCTTCCGCCGAGCCAGGCCGGCACGAGCACCGAGTGTCCCAGGCTGGAGACGGGGAACAGCTCGGTCACGCCCTGCACGATGGCGATGACGATCGCCTGGAGGTAGGACACATGCGCTCCTTCGGTTGCGGACCGGTTAACTACTATTGCAATGTAGTAGATAGTTGGCCCGGGCCCTGCCATGCTGAGCCGAAGATGGGCAAGCGACGAGACCGCGACGAGCCCCGCCGGCCCGCGGGCAGCCTCGAGGCGGAGGTCATGGCCGCCCTCTGGGCCGCCGGCTCGCCTCTGACGCCGGGCGAGGTCAGGGCCGACCTGGGGGCGGGGCTGGCGTACACGACCGTGATGACCACGCTGAGCCGCCTGCACGAGAAGGGCGCCGTCGGCCGCCGTCGCGCCGGGCGCGCATACCGGTACACCCCGGTGATGGACCAGGCCGACATCGCCGCGGCCCGCATGCGCGCGATGCTCGAGGCCGGCGCCGATCGATCGGCCGTGCTCGCCCGCTTCGTGGGCTCTCTCTCGCCGCAGGATGAGCGAGTGGTGGTGGACATGCTCAGGGAGAGGGACGGGAACGAGGACCTCGACCCATGACCCTCGCCGCCATTGCGATGGCGCTGATCCTGAGCTCCGCCTTCGGCTGCTGGGGGGTGGCGGTCGCACAGCGGCTGCCACCGAGGCATGCCACCTGGCTTCTGAGCGCCGGCGGAGTCATAGCCGCTCTCAGCGGCCTCGCCGTGCTCGTCCTCGTCGGCTCTCTCCTGGTGGGCGAGCAGCCGGCGATCGCCACTGAGGGACACTGGTCGGCGGCTGCCCTGCGCGAACACGCGCCGGTCGGGCGTGCGACGGCGTCAGCCGCTGCCCTTCTCGCCGGACTGCTCAGCGCATGGGCCGGTGCCGTTGCGTTCCGTCGCGCGCGTGCCCTCCTGGCGGCGTATCGCAGCTGCCGTGAGCTGCCGCCTGCGGCGGGCGAGTTGATCGTGGTGCCCGGGACGCGGGTCGGTGCCCACGCGGTGCCCGGACGCCCAGGGCGGATCGTTGCCGGGCAGCATCTGCTCAGCGCGCTGTCAGGGGGCGAGCGGCGGGTGCTGCTGGCTCATGAGCGCGCGCACCTCGACAAGGCTCACCATTGGCATCTGGCCGCCGTCACGATCGCGGCTGCGCTCAATCCGCTGCTGGGCCCCCTCCGTGGCGCCGTCGTGTGCTCGACCGAGCGCTGGGCTGACGAGGCGGCGGGCGAGGCAGTGGGTGACCGCCGGCTGGTGGCCCAGGCGCTCGCCTCCGCCGCGCGCTGCGGCAGCCACGCCCCGGGAGCTCTGGCCGCGACCACACATTTCGTCCCGCTTCGCGTCGCGGCGCTGCTCGGCCCGGCCCCTGCGCCTCGCCCCCTGCTGGTGCGCGTGTCCTTGGGTCTCCTGCTCGCTGCAGTGGGCGCCGTGTTGGTGGCCACCAAGCAGACCGAGCACCTGTACGAGTTCGCCCGGCGCGTGCGCCACTAGCTCGGCGTGGTCTTCCTCCTTACGATGGGGGCCGCCACGGCGGCCGTGGGGTTGGAGATGTTGGAGGCGCTGGCCATCGTGCTGGCGGTGGGGTTCGCCCGCAACTTCCGCGACGCGCTGGTGGGAGCCACGGCCGCCTCGGTGGCGGTGGTGTCGATCTGCGCGGCCATCGGCCCCGCGCTGGTGTCGGGTGCTGACCTGCGTCCGCTGCGGATGCTCGTGGGCGGTCTGCTGCTGCTGTTCGGGCTCGAATGGCTGCGCAAGGGGATCCTCCGCATGGCCGGCCGTCGCCGCCGAAGCTCGTCATACGACGAGTTCTTGGAGGAGCGGGACGAGCTCGATGGCCTCTCGACTCCTGCCGGCACGGACTGGGCGGCTCGAACCGTCGCCTTCAAAGGGGTGTTCCTGGAAGGTCTGGAGGTCGGGCTGATCGTGCTCGCTCTGGGTGGCAGCCCGGGACGCCTGGCCCCGGCTTTGCTCGGGGCCGCCGCGGCCCTGCTTCTGGTGGCCGGCGTAGGCCTGGTGCTGCACGAGCCGCTTCGGCGCCTTCCGGAGACCCAGCTCAAGCTGGGGGTGGGAATCGCCCTGACCGCGTTCGGCACCTTCTTCGCGGCCGAGGGGCTGCGCGTCGATTGGCCCTTGGGCGACGGGGCGCTGCTGTACCTGGTGTTCGCCTTTGCCGTGACGGCCTGGCTCGGCATCAGGGCCATGAGCCGGCCACTGGCAAGCCCGCCATGAGTGTTCTGTGCTCGCTTCGAAAGCTTCTGCTGGGCGAGACCTGGACGATCCCACTGGGGGTTGCCGCCGCCTTCGCCGTCGCGCTGCTCGCACGCGATGGCCTGACCCCCGGCACCTGGACTCACCTCGGGGGCTTCATCCTGGCTGCGGCGATCGTCGCCACCCTGCTGCTCGCGCTCCGCACCGGTCGGTCGCGGCTCTAGCTGCTGCCGGCTCACTTGGATGCGCACGCGCGAGCGCGCTCGAGCAGGAGGTGGCGCTCGCGCTCGTTCTTCGTGAGCGAAGCCGCCCGCTCCAGCTCCTCCCGGGCCTCGTCGAAACGGCCGAGCTTGGCGAGCAGGTCGCCACGGACGCTTGGCAGCAGGTGGTAGGCCTCCAGCGCCGGCTCCGAGGTCAGCTGGTCGACGAGGTCGAGCCCCGCTGCCGGACCGAAGGCCATACCCAGCGCCACCGCGCGATTCAGCTCCACGACGGGTGAGCGCGCCAGCTCGGCCAGCGCGTCGTAGAGAGCCGCGATCCGCTCCCAGTCGGTCTCCTCCGGGGTGCGGGCGCGGGCATGGCAGGCGGCGATCGCGGCCTGCAGGGCGTAGGGGCCCATCGCGCCGCCGAGCCGCTCGGCCCGCTCCAGCGCGGCCAGCCCGCGCCGGATAAGCAATCCGTCCCAGCGGGCTCGGTTCTGCTCGAGCAGCAGGACGGGCTCTCCCGACGGGTCGATCCGGGCGCGCGAGCGCGATGCCTGGATCTCCATCAGCGCGACGAGGCCGTGGACCTCCGGCTCCTTGGGGGCCAGCTCGGCCAGGATGCGCCCCAGCCTCAGGGAGTCCTCGCACAGGGCGGGGCGCATCCAGTCGTCACCGGCGGTCGCGGAGTAGCCCTCGTTGAAGATGAAGTAGACGACCTCGAGCACCGAGGCCAGGCGGGCGTCGCGCTCGTCTCCGCTCGGTGTCTCGATCGCAACGTGGGCCTCGGCCAGGGTCCGCTTGGCCCGCACGACGCGCTGGGCGACGGTCGCCTCGGAGACCAGGAACGCGCGCGCGATCTCGGCGGTGGTGAGCGCGCCGATCAGGCGGAGCGTGAGCGCCACGCGCGCTTCGGTCGAGAGCACGGGGTGACAGGCGGTGAAGACGAGGCTCAGCAGGTCGTCGCCTATGTCGTCGTCGACCTCGGCGGCCAGGTCCTGCTGGGCCCCCTGGCTCTGGGTCTCGATCTCGCGCCCGAGCTCCTCACGCTTTCGCGCGAGCACCTGGTCCCGGCGAAAGCCGTCGATCGCCCTGTGCCTGGCGGTGGCCATGAGCCAGCCGCCCGGGTTGCCCGGGACGCCTGAGTCCGGCCACTGCTCGAGCGCCGCGAGAAGGGCATCCTGCGCCAGCTCCTCGGCCAGCCCGACATCGCGCACCGTGCGCGCCAGGCCCGCGATCAGCCTGGCCGACTCGATCCGCCAGACCGCGTCGATCGCGCGACGGGTGTCGGTGGCCGCCGTCACGGCCCTCGACTAAAGCATCGGCGGCGGCCCGACGCCCAGGCGCCGGGCCGTCGCGGCTACTGGTTGGCCTCTGCCTGGGCGCGGATGCGGTCCTCCTGCTCCCTGAGCTCCGGGGTGAGCTCCTCCCCGAAGTCCTCGGCCTCGAACACCTGCCGGATCTCGATCTCGGCCTCCTCGCCGGTCGGGTTGGGGCAGCGCTTGACCCACTCGATCGCCTCTTCCTTCGACTTGACCTGTATCAGCCAGTAGCCGGCGATCAGCTCCTTCGCCTCGGCGAAGGGCCCGTCGGTCACGCTGCGCTCCCCGCCCGAGAACTTCACGCGCGCGCCCTTCGAGCTCGGGTGCAGCCCCTCCCCGGCGAGCAACACGCCGGCCTTGACCATCTCCTCGTTGTACTGGCCCATCTCGGCCAGCAGCTGCTCGGACGGCATGACGGCCGCCTCGGTGTCCTCGTTGGCCTTGAGCAGAACCATGAATCGCATGTGGTGCCTCCTTGTGATTGTAGGACGAGGCCCGGCTGAAGCTGGCCTCTAATTACACGTCGAACGGCGCACGGCGAAATCGACATGCCCTGCTCGGGGAGCTTCGTTCTAGCCGGATCAGAGTGCGGTGAGCAGGTCGACGTCGCGGCCTTCGGCCAGCGCGAGGAGCCCGCATCTGCGTACGACGCCGTTGGGCAAACTCGCGAATAGGTCGACGGCGTGACTTCGCCCACCGCTCACCTCGGCCCGCACACCGTCAACCGCGTCGGCTATGGCGCGAGCGCGGCGAGGTGGCGGAGCCCGACGCCACGATCGTCACGGACCCCGGCACGCTGATCGCCCTGGTCCATGGCCGCCGCGAGCTGGCCGAGGCGCTGCAAGCCGGCGACATCGAGATCGACGGCGACCAGCAGACTGTCGCCCGCTTCCTCGGCCTCTTCCCGCTGCCCTCCCCGGCGCTGGCGTAGGTCTCGGCCGGGCGCTGAAGTTAGGCTCCGGGACAACCGACGGAGGGGAGCCGATGGACGTAGAGCGCTTGAAGCGGATCGACCTGTTCGAGGATCTGCCCGCCGAGCAGCTCGAGAAGCTCGCCGGGGTGGTGAACGCGTGGTCGAAGGAGAGGGGGGAGACGCTGATCAAGCGGGGCGACTCCTCGTTCCAGCTGTTCGCCATCGAGTACGGCGCCGTGGAGGTGTGCTCTAAGGAGGAGATGCTGGCCACGCTGGGCGTCGGTCAGGTCGTGGGAGAGATCGGCGTCGCCAAGCGCGGCCTGCGCAAGGCGTCGGTGGAGGCCACGCAGGCCGCCGGCGGCTTCTTCCTGACCAACTCGCAGGTGGAGATGGTGCGCCGCGAAGCGCCGGACTTCGAGCAGAAGCTCCAGTCGCTCGTCGAGCGGCGCGGCTTCTAGCGGCTGGACGCCGTCGGCCCTCGTGTGCCGATGCGGTAGAGGGCCGACCCGCTACGCTCACCCCTGGTGTGCCGGGAAGACTGGTCGGCGACACACGTCGTCGACCCCTGAGGTTCCCGTGAGCCACGCCACCGCCGCGCAATCCCCGCCCCAAGCTCCGTGAGCACGGCATCGGGCCGCTTGCAGCCGAGCGGGGAGATCACTCCGTGGGAGGAGACCACCAGCCGCTCGGTGCGCGAGTTCCTGCAGACCGAGAGCGGCAGCGCCGGTCTGCTGCTGGCTGCCACGCTGCTGGCGCTGGTGTGGGCCAACTCCCCGCTCTCGGGGCTCTACGAGGAGCTGTGGGGCACGCACCTGAACGTGGATCTCGGCGGGGCGAGCATCGACCAGGACCTGCGTCACTGGGTCAACGACGGGCTGATGGTCCTCTTCTTCTACCTCGTGGGCCTGGAGATCCGGCGCGAGCTGTCGCTGGGCGAGCTGCGCGACCGGCGCGCCGCGGCCATCCCCGCGCTGGCCGCCCTGGCGGGCATGGCCGTGCCCGCCCTGCTCTACCTGGCGGTGAACTCCGGCGGCGAGGGGGCAGGCGGCTGGGGCATCGTGATGGCCACCGACATCGCCTTCGTGCTCGGGATGGTGGCCCTGCTGGGCTCGCGCTGCCCGCCGGGGGTGCGGGTGTTCCTGCTCACCCTGGCCATCGTGGACGACATCGGCGCGGTCGCGGTGATCGCCGTCTTCTACTCCAGCGGCCTGGAGCTGTCCGCGCTGGCCGGGGCCGCCGGGCTGTTGGCACTGGTGGTGCTGGCGCTGCGGCTCACCACCTGGCGCGGCCCCGCCTACGTGGTCGCTGGGCTGGCCCTGTGGATGCTCACCTACGCGTCCGGCATTCACCCCACGATCGCCGGGGTGGCGCTGGGTCTGGTGACCGCGGTGCACCCGCCCCAGCGCAACAGCATCGCCCGGGCGGCCAGCCTGGCGCGCGTGTTCCGGCGCGACCTGTCGCCGGCCG
>JBPCNQ010000026.1:0-3391 GCA_051001095.1 Thermoleophilaceae bacterium | reverse complement strand
GGGGCCCAACCCCCGCCTGAGGGCCAGATCCAGTGACAGACCTCCTGGTGGTGGCGAACGAGACGCTGGTGGGCTCGGCGCTGATCGAAGCCGTCAAGCGCAGGGCGGCCGACGGCGACGTGAGCGTGCATGTGATCTGCCCGCAGAACGCGCCCAGCCACGGCTACGTGATCTACGACGAGACCGTGCGCGAGGCGACCGAGAACCGGCTCCGGATGACCGTCACGCGCATCGAGGAGGCAGGCGTGCAGACCACGGGCGCGGTCATGGACCCCGACCCCTACTCGGCCATCATGGACGCCCTGGGTGAACGCGACTTCGACGAGATCATCATCTCCACCCACCCCACCACCCGCTCGGGCTGGCTGCGCCAGGATCTGATCACGCGTGTGCACCAGGCCACCCGCCGCCCGGTCGAGCACGTGGTGGTGGACCTCGACGCCGACAAGGACAGCGCCACGCGCACGCTGGTGGTGGCCAACCAGACCGTGGGCGGCAAAGCGCTGATCGCGCAGCTCAAGGAGCTGGCCGCCGAGGACGAGCGCCGCTTCATCGTGATCTGCCCCCAGTCGGGCGACATGAGCGACGACGCGGCCGACCGGCTGGCCTCGACCCTGGCCACGCTCGACGCGGCGGGCCTGCACGCCATCGGGCAGGTGACCCATCCCGACCCCTACACGGCGATCCAGAACGCGCTGGAGTTCTACGGGATCGACGAGGTCGTGATCTCCACCTTCCCCGAGATGCGCTCGGGCTGGCTGCGTGCCGACCTGGTGGGCCGGATCCAGAACTCCACCTCCAAGCCCGTGCACCACGTGGTCTTTGACGACGAAGGCGAGCGCGCGCGCGAGAACGGCTCGGCCCAGGGAATCTCGGCCTGATGGAGTCGGCCTCCGTCCCCCTGGGAGGTCAGCCCCCCGGGGGCGAGCACCACCACCACGGCCCCCCCGCCGCCAACCAGAGCTCCCGGGTGGACGCGCAGTTCCTCGGGATGCTGATCTTCATCATCTCCGAGGTCATGCTCTTCGGAGCGTTCTTCACGGCCTACTTCTTCATTCGGGTCGTAAGCGGCGACCCGTGGCCGGCCGAGGGCGCGGAGTTGCCCAAGATCATCGCCGGCATCAACACCGCGGTACTCATCTCCTCCAGCTTCACCATGCACTGGGCGCTCGAGGGCGCGCGCAACGAGAACCGCCGCGCGCTGCGGGTGGGCATGCTCACCACGTTCCTGCTCGGGCTGACCTTCTTGTGCGTGCAGATCAACGAGTACGTGCACATCGGCTTCGCGCCGTCCGACGACGCCCAGAGCACGATCTTCTACGGACTGACCGGCCTGCACGGCGCGCACGTGTTCGTGGGCCTGACGCTGCTGGCGATGGGTACCATCCGCGCCTACCGGGGGCACTTCTCCACCAAGGACCACCGGGGGATCGAGATCCCCGGCATCTACTGGCATTTCGTAGACGTGATGTGGATCGTGGTCTACACGACGGTCTACATCCTCTAGCCTAGCCGAGCCTCCAAGACAACGATCGGGGGCGAAGCAAGACGAGCGAGCGGCTTGATGGCCAATGCTGACCAGGGCCCGACTAGTGGAGGATGGGCGCACGTCGGCCCGGAACGAGGGCGGCCCTGGCTGAGTGCCTCAGGCACCTCAGGCACCTCTCATCACGAACCTCGAGAGCTGCGGTCGACTGACGCGTCAGCTCTCCGCTGACACTCACCGAGCATAGAATAGGCGCAGGCGATTTGACGCGTAGCCGTGGCGGGTCCGGGCATCGGAAGCATATGAGCCCCGCCCGCGATTCGGCCACAGGGCAGACGCTGCTCATCCTGGGCGCAAGCGGCGATCTGACCGCGCGCCTGCTACTTCCGGGTCTGGGCGGGCTGCTGGCCGGCGGTGAGGCAAAGGGCTTGGCGCTGGTCGGCAGCGGCACGGACGGGTGGGACGACGAGCGCTGGCGCAGGCAGGTTGCCGACTCGTTCGCGTCCGTGGAGGCGACAGGCGCCGAGGTGGACGCCGTCGCAAAGGGCGCGCGCTACCTCCGAGCCGACGTGACCGCCGAGGCCGACCTGCGGACGCTGCTGGACGCCTGCCAGGGGCAGGTCACGATCTACTTCGCTTTGCCGCCCGCGGTCACCGCGCGCTCGTGCCGGGCGCTGACCGGCATCGAGCTGCCCGATGGCACCCGGCTGGTGATGGAGAAGCCGTTTGGCACCGATGCCGCCAGCGCCGAGATGCTCAACGACCTGCTGGACCGGCTGGTGCCCGAGGACCACGTGTTCCGGATCGACCATTTCCTGGGGATGGCCACCGTGCTCAACATCGTCGGGGTGCGATTTGCCAACCGCGTACTCGAGCCCGTGCTCAACGGCGAGCACGTCGAGAGCGTGGACATCACCTTCGACGAGAGCCTGGGGCTGGAGGGCAGGGCCGGCTACTACGACGGGGCCGGCGCGATGGTCGACATGCTCCAGAGCCACCTGCTGCAGGTGCTGTCTCTGGTGGCCATGGAGCCGCCGTCCACCCTGGACGCCAGGGACATGCGCGACGCCAAGGCGCAGGTCCTGCGCGCAGCGCGGGTGTGGGACGACGACCCGGCCCGCTTCAGCCGCCGGGCGCGCTACACCGCGGGCGAGATCGACGGACGCCGGCTGCCGTCATACGTTGACGAGGAGGGCATCGACCCTACCCGCGACACCGAGACGCTCGCCGAGGTGGTGCTGGCGCTGGATACCTGGCGATGGGCCGGTGTGCCCTTCCGGATCCGCTCGGGCAAGGCGCTCGGCTCGCCGCGCACCGAGGCGGTGGTCACCTTCAAGCAGCCCCAGCGCCTACCCGCCGGCCTGACCGGGTGCGACGAGCCCAACCGTCTGCACATCGGCATAGCCCTGGGGCCCGACCGGCTGGCCCTCGACCTGAACATCAACGCCCCGGGCGATCCCCTGGAGCTGGACGCGGCGACCATGGAGGCCGACTTCGGCGCCGGCAAGCTGCCGCCGTACGGCGAGGTGCTCAAGGGGATCATCGAGGGCGACCCGTCGCTGTCGGTGCGAGCAGACATGGCCGTGGACTGCTGGCGCATCATCGAGCCGGTGCAGAAGGCCTGGCGCGCCGACGAGGTGCCGCTGGAGCAGTACGCGGCCGGCAGCGCCGGACCGGAGGGCTGGCCGCTGTACGGACTGCCGAAGACGTAGCGAGCCAGGACCTCATCGTGGTTGACCCGGGTCGCTTGTCAGGACGCCCCCGGCTCTAGCCGGCCTTCTTCACGACGGTAAGCAGCACCGCAGCAGCCTCCAGCGCCTCGAGCGCGTGGCGAGAGTCAGGCACAGCCAGGAGATCCCCGGGCGAGCCGTCCCAGAACGTGTCGCCCGCACTGAGCCGGACGCG
>JBPCNQ010000025.1:0-4203 GCA_051001095.1 Thermoleophilaceae bacterium | reverse complement strand
AGGCCGCCGCCGCGGCTTCGCGCAGCTTGTCCGCCGCCTTGGTCCAGATGATCTGCTCGCGGCCGGGACCCACGCTCACGGTGACCACCGGGACCCCGAGCTGCTCCTCGATGAAGGTGATGTAGGCGCGGGCGTTGGCCGGCAGTTCCTCCAGCGACCGGGCGCCGGAGATGTCCTCATCCCAGCCGGGCAGCTCCACCGTCTCCCCGCGAACGTGGTGGAGCACGGACTGGTGGTAGGGGAAGGACTCAAAGCGGGCTCCCTCGGGGCCTGAGTACTCCGTGGCCACCGGCAGCGGGTCGATGCCGGTGAGCACGTCGAGCTTGGTCAGCACCAATCCGGTCAGGCCGTTTATGCGAACCGCGTAGCGCAGCGCCACCAGGTCCAGCCAGCCGCACCGGCGGGGGCGACCCGTGGTGGTGCCGAGCTCGTGGCCGGCCTCGCGCAGGCGGTCACCCATCTCGCCGTGCAGCTCGGTGGGGAACGGGCCGGCGCCCACACGGGTGGAATAGGCCTTGGCGACGCCCCATACCTCGTCGATCGACTTGGGCCCGACGCCGGCGCCGCCGCAGGCCGCGCCGGCCAGCGTGTTGGAGGAGGTGACGAAGGGATAGGTGCCGTGGTCGATGTCCAGCAGCGTTCCCTGGGCGCCCTCGAACACCACCAGTCGCCCCTTGTCCAGGGCCTCCCAGGCCAGCGGCGGAGTGTCGGCTATGTAGGGCGCCAGCCGGTCGCCGAAGGCCCGGTAGTCCTCGGTCATCTGGTGGAGGTCGAGGCTGGGATCCTTCACGAACTCGCGCAGCAGGGGGGCCTTGGGCTCCATCGCCGCGGTGATCTTCTGGCGCAGGATCTTCTCGTCTAGAAGATCCTGCACCCGGATGCCCAGGCGCGACGCCTTGTCGGCGTAGGCGGGGCCGATGCCGCGCTTGGTGGTGCCGATCTCGCGCTTTCCCAGCCGGGCCTCGCCCGCCTGGTCGAGCAGGAGGTGGTAGGGCATGACCAGGTGGGCGTTGGCCGACACGCGCAGGCCGCTCATGTCCACACCGCCCTTGCGCAGGCCGTCGATCTCGGAGATCAGCACGCGCGGATCCACCACCACGCCGTTGCCGATCACGCACTGCTTGCCGGGGTAGAGGATTCCCGACGGGATCAGGTGGAACTTGAAGGTCTCGCCGTCGCGGACGATGGTGTGGCCGGCGTTGTTGCCGCCCTGGAAGCGGATGACCGCGTCGGCCTGCTCGGCCAGCAGGTCGACGACCTTGCCCTTGCCCTCATCGCCCCACTGGGCGCCGACTATCACCAGGCCTGGCATGCGAGCCGCCGAGTTTAGGCGTAGGAGCGCAGGGCGATCGGTGATCGGCGAGCACCGCACGCACGAGGCTCACGGCCCGGAGGTGCGCAGATCCTGCCCCATGATCGGCAGCGGGCCGCCGCAGATCTCGGCCAGCCGGGACACCGTGCGCGCCCCCACCTGCTCGCGCAGCTCGTCGAGGTCGAGAATGTTGCTGGTGACGACGATGGAGCGCTCGTCCTGCCAGCGCTCGTTGACGATCGAGTAGAGCTGCTCCAGCACCCAGTCGGTGCGCTTCTCCGCCCCCAGGTCGTCCAGGTGCAGGAGGTCGACCGAGCACAGCCGGCGGAACAGGCTCATGTAGGACGCGCCGGTGTCGCGGTCGTAGGTGTCCTTGATCTCCGACAGCAGGCGGGTGACCGGATAGATGGCCACCGACCGCCCGCTTCGCTCCGCGGCCTGGGACACAAGCATGGCCAGCGACGTCTTGCCGGTGCCCACGTCGCCCGCGAACCACAGCCCGCGGCCGGCGTCGACGTTTGACCCGACCTGCTCGACGAAGGTGCGGACGGACCGAAGGATGAAGGGGTCGATGTCACACACCGGGCGGCGGTCGAACGAGACCCCGCGAAAACGCTTGGGGATCCCGGTGCCCATGCCCTTGCTCCGGGCGCGGCCGATCATCCGCTCGCGGCAGCCGCACGGCTCGGTGGTGTCGTCCTCGCGCAGGATCCATCCGCTGCCGTCGCAGACGCCCAGCGGGCAGGTGGTGGCCCCCTCGGCACCGGGCTCCCCTGAGTCCCCGTCAGGGATACCGCTGATCGCACGGGCGGGGCGCAGCACGTCAGCCTCCGCCTGTGCCCCGCGATGGGGCATAGGCCGCGGCGGCCCCCGGGGCGGATCCCTCGGCGGCCATGCTCGCGAACTTCGGGTAGCGGTTTAGGAAGGTCAGCTCGACCTGCCCCACGGGGCCGTTGCGGTGCTTGCCGATGATGATCTCGGCGACCCCGGGCTTCTCGGTGGTCTCGGGGTTGTAGTACTCGTCGCGGTAGACGAACATCACCAGGTCGGCGTCCTGCTCGATGTTGCCCGACTCCCGCAGGTCGGCCATCATCGGCCGCTTGTCGGGCCGCGACTCCACGGCGCGCGAAAGCTGGGAGATGGCGATCACCGGGACGTTCAGCTCCCGGGCCAGGATCTTCAGGCCGCGCGAGATCTTGCCCACCTGCTCCACGCGGCCGTCGCGGGGATCCTCGGGCCGCATCAGCTGGAGGTAGTCGATGATCAGCAGCCCGAGCGGGTGGCGCTGATGCAGCCGCCGCGCCTTGGCTCGCAGCTCCAGGACCCCCAGATCGGAGGAGTCGTCCACGAACAGCGGCGCCTGGGTGAGCTTCTCGGTGGCCTTGAGCACCTTGGGCCACTGCTCGGGCTTGACCCGTCCCTTGCGCAGCGACTCCCCGTTGAGCTTGGCCCGCGAGGCGATGAAGCGCTGGGCCAGCTCGCCCTCGGACATCTCCAGGGAGAAGAGGGCGACGGCTCTTCCGTGGTCCACGGCGGCGTTCTCGGCGATGTTGGTGGCCAGCGCGGACTTGCCCATCGCGGGGCGGGCGGCCAGCACGATCAGGTTGCCCGGTTGGAAGCCGCCGGTGATCTCGTCGAGGTCGCGGTAGCCCGACGGGGTCCCGGTGAGCGACTGACCCTCCTTGGACAGGCGCTCGAGCTTGTCCAGCTCCTCGTGCAGCACGTCCTCGATCGAGCGCAGCTGGCTGGACTCCTCGTTGTGGCCGGCGCGGAAGACCGACTGCTCGGCCTGCTCGACCAGCTCGCGCGGGTCGCTGGCGTCGGTCATCACCTTCTGCTGGATCTCGTGCGCGGCAGCCAGCAGGCGGCGCAGGATCGAGTGGTCGCGGACGATCTTGGCGTAGTCCTCGACCGCATGGACCGAGGGCACGAGGGTGGGCAGTGCGTGTATGTAGGACTGGCCGCCCGCCTCATCGAGCCGGCTCTGGCGCCGCAGGTCGTCGCAGATGGTGATGGCGTCGATCGCCTCGGGCTCGGCCTTCTGCTTGAGGCGGATCATCGACTTGAAGATCAGCTGGTGACGCGGCCGGTAGAAGTCGTCGGCGTCGAGGTGCAGCTCGACCATGATCTTGTCGAGCGCCTGCTCGGCCATGAGCACGGTGCCGAGCACGGCGACCTCGGCCTCCTCGTTCTGGGGAGGCAATCCGGCACCGGTCTCCACGGAGGCGGCCATCAGGGCCTAGCCTCTCAGATGTGTCCCCCGACGACCCCGGATCCGGACGCGAGGAGACCGAGGGCGAGCGGATCGACCGCAACCTGGGCGAGTTGCTGGGCGAGCTGCGCGTGGCCCTCCCCGGCGTACAGGTGCTGTTCGCCTTTTTGCTGGTGGTGCCGTTCAACCAGCGCTTCGGGGACCTGTCGCCCTTCCAGGAGCGCCTGTACCTGGCCACCCTGCTGTTCGCGGCGGTGGCCACTGCGCTGCTGATCGCGCCCACGGCCCACCATCGCCTCACCTTCCGCCTGCAGGACAAGCACCACCTGGTGTCGACCGCCAACAGGTACGCCATCGCGGGCATCGGCTGCCTCGCGATCGCCATGACCCTGGCGATCGCGCTGGTCACCGATCTCGTGTTCAGCCGCGCCACCGCCGCGGCCAGCACGCTGGGCATCGCGGCCGTCTTCGCGCTGGTCTGGGGCGTGGCGCCCCTCCTGCGCCGCCGCGCGCTCTAGGCCGAGCGCGAGGACGCCGCCGGGGGCTAGCGCTTCCAGGCGCTCTCCGCCCCGGGCTGCGCCTAACATCGGCGGCCGCCATGCCCGTCGCCACCGCATCCGACCTGGGAAAGGACATCGCCGGCCAGCCGTTGCTGCGCGGCGTCTCGTTCAAGCTCGAG
>JBPCNQ010000024.1:0-8295 GCA_051001095.1 Thermoleophilaceae bacterium | reverse complement strand
TTCGAGCTCCACGCCGAAGCGCTCACGCACGCGCCGCCGGGCCTCGGACATCAGCGCCACGACGTCGGCGGTGGTCGCCTCGCCGGCGTTCTCCACGAAGTTGGCGTGCACGGGCGACAACCGCGCGCCGCCCACGGCCAGGCCGCGGCACCCGGCCTCGTCGAGCAGGACGCCGGCGCTGCGGCCCTCGGCCCGGGGGTCGTCCGGGTTCTTGAACGTGCTGCCAAAGGTCTTGATGCCCGAGTGCTGGGCGGCGCGGCGGCGTCCCCGCATGTCGGCCAGCGTGGCCTTGACCTCGGCGGGATCGGCGCGCTCGAGCAGGAAGGAGGCGCGGGCGACCACCTCACGCGGGCCCAGGGCCGATCGCCGGTAGGAGAAGCCCAGGTCTGCGGCGATACGACGGTCGGTCCCCCGGGGGGTGGCGACCTCGGCCCACTCCAGCACCCGCGACAGGTCTCCCCCGTAGGCGTTGGCGTTCATCCGCACGGCCCCCCCGACCGTGCCGGGGATGTTCACGCCGAACTCGATCCCGCTGAGGCCCTCGCGGGCGGCGCGGGCGGAGACCGAGGGCAGCCGCGCGCCGCCGCCGCACAGCAGCCGGGCGTCGTCGCGCTCGGTGAGGGCGAGCGGACCGTCGAGCTTCATGGCGAGTCCGCGGAAGCCGGCATCAGCTACGAGGAGATTCGAGCCCGAGCCGATCACTCCTACCTCCAGGCCCTCGGAATCGGCCCAGTCGAGCAGCTCGACCAGGCGCTCGGTGCTGTCGGGCCGCGCGTAGTAGTCGGCCGGGCCCCCGGTGCGAACGGTGGTCAGCCGCGCGAGCGGGAAGCTCTCCTGCACTCCGTCGGGCGCGGTCACGTCAGCTCCCGGGCCAGGTCATCCACGTCTCCCGCCCCCAGCGTCAGGAGCACGTCGCCCTCGCGCAGCTCCGCGTCCAGCCGTCCGGCGGCGTCGGCGAGGGTCGGCGTCCACATCACCCGGCGCCCGGCCACCGCGTCGGCCGCCGCCTGGGCCACGAGCAGGCCGGACACCCCGGGGAAGTCCTCGTGCCGCTCCCGGGCGGGGTAGACGTCGAGCACGACGACCACGTCGGCGATCGCCAGCGCACGCCCGAAGCCGCGCGCCAGCTCCCGCGTACGCGAGTAGAGATGGGGCTGAAAGCAGGCCACCAGCCGACGGGGACCCAGCGTGCGGGCGGCATCCAGGGTGGCGCGGACCTCCGTCGGGTGGTGGGCGTAGTCGTCGAACACCCGTGCTCCGGATGCCGTGGCGCCGTGCTCCTCGAAGCGGCGCCCCGTGCCCGTGTGGCCCGCCAGCGCGGGCGCGGCCTCCTCCAGCGCCACGCCGGCCTCGCGGCAGGCGGCCAGGGCAGCGAGGGCGTTGGCCACGTTGTGGCGTCCGGGCACCGACAGCTCCACGTGAACGCCGGCGACGGTGAAGCGGGCGCCCAGCGGCCGCAGCTCGATGTCCTCCGCGCTCAGGTCGCCCTCTCCCAGGCCGTAGGTCAGAGCGCCGGCGATCTGGGCCCCCGGGCCGGCGATGCGGACCCGCGACGGGGCCACGAACTCATCGAAGGCGGCGCGCAGCTCGGCCAGGGAGGCGTATGTGTGATGGTGGTCGAGTTCGACGTTGGTCACTACGGCCACCTCGCGCTCGAGCTCGAGGAAGGAGCGGTCGGACTCGTCGGCCTCCACCACGATCCACTTCCCCTCGCCCCACGCGGCGTTGGTCTGACGCGAGCGCAGCTCACCGCCGATCAGGAACGCCGGCTCGCGCCCGCACTCCGACAGCACGTGGGCGATCATCCCGCAGGTGGTCGTCTTGCCGTGGGTGCCGGCCACGGCGATCGAGTGCTTGAGCGCCGAGACGTCTCCCAGGAGCCGGCCCCGGTGGATGACGGGGCGGCCCGCGTCGCGGGCCGCCACCAGCTCGGGGTTGTCCTCGCCGATGGCGGTCGACACCACCACCTCCGCCCCGGAGGGAAGGTTTGCGGGGTGGTGCCCGATGGCCGGCTGGATGCCGGCGGCCCGCAGGCGGGCGGTGTAGGACGAGTCGGCGCGATCGGAGCCCGTGACCTGCGCCCCCAGCTGCGCGCAGACCAGCGCGAGGCCGCTCATTCCAGCCCCCCCGATGCCGATGAAGTGCAGGCGGCGGTCACTGAAGGGCGGCGGGGGCATGCCCTTGGGACCTTAGGGTCGCGGTCGGCAGTCCGGGGGCGGCGCGGCCGTCCGCCGAATCTTTCGGCATCATCCGCTGTTGTGGTATTCGTGGCGCCTTCACTCACCCGCCGGTCCTTGCTGACCGCAGGACTGGCTTTTTGCCTCGTCGCCTTCAGCGTCGGCACGGCCCTCGCGGCCACCGAGCGCTACGACACCCCGGGGACCACCCGGTCGGGCCTCCTCCCCCCTCCAACACCCGCGGTCCCCAGTCCCGGTCCTTCGATCGCGGGCTCGCCACAGGTGGGCGGGGTGCTCACCGGCGGCCGGGGGAGGTGGGCCTCCGGGACCTCCCTGTCGAGCCGGTGGCTTCGCTGCAACGTAAGTGCCTCCACCTGTGAGGACACCGGCGACACCGATCTCGGCTACGCCGTCACACCGGCCGACGCCGGGCTGGTGATCAAGCTTCGGGTTCAGGGCACGCAATCGTCGGCCTTGGGCACGGCCACCCGCACCGCCGACACACAGACCCCCACGATCGCCGCGGCGCCCGATCCGGGGTCTCCTCCCACTCCCCCCAGCAACGTGCGCGCCCCCACCATCCAGGGCACCGTGCGAGAGGGCGAGCCTCTGACCGGATCCCCCGGGCAGTGGACGGGCACGGCGCCGATCAGCTTCTCTTACGCTTGGGCCTCGTGCGCCACGCCCGCACCGGCCTCGTGCATCCCGCGCAGCCATGCACGGACCTACCGTCCGGTCGCCGCCGACGTGGGGCGTTACCTGGCCCTCGAGGTCGGGGCCACCAACCCGGTTGGCAAGCGCCAGGCCCTGGTGTTCTCCGCAGCCGTCGGCAAGCCTGCGGTCCGGGTCAAGGCGCTCAAGCGCCTGAAGCCCTTCCCGGTGCTGCTGATCGGCGGCCGCGTGGCCGGCCGGGTCACCACCGTGACCAGCATGCGACTGCGCCGCATCCCCCGGGGCGCCCGCGTGAGCACCAGCTGCAGCGGGCGCAGCTGCCCCTATCGGAAGTCGAGCACCGTGCTGCGCAAGGGCTCGACGGTGCGGTTGCGCCGGCTCGAGAAGCGGCTGCGCGCCGGGTTGACCGTGGTGATCACCGTCCGCAAGGGCAACACGCTGGGCAAGTACACACGGCTTCGCTTCCGGCGCGGCGTCGCTCCCGCCCGCGTCGACCGCTGCGTGGCCCCCAGGTCCTCCAAGCCGGTGTCGTGCCGGTGAAGGCCCACTGGTGGATTGCCCCGGCCGTGGCCGTGGCGCTGCTCGTCCCTGCCTCGTGGGCGATGGCGGCGGGCGAGCCCATAAACAGCGAGCCCCCGGTCGTCACCCAGTCCGGATCGACTCTGACCACCACGGACGGCACGTGGGTGGGGGTCACCCAGCCATTCGCCTACGCGTGGTTTCGCTGCGCGGGCTCGAGCCCCGACAGCTGCCTCGAGGTGCCGGGGCAGACGTCGCCCACCTTCCCCGTCACGAGTCTCGACGCCGGCAACCGGATCCGCTCGCGCGTCACGGGCTCGAACCTCCTCGGCTTCGCGAGCGTCTTCTCGGCCCCCACGACCGCCTTCCCGGTCTCGGCGCCTTCGCCACCGGTGACCGGTGGCCCGACGGCGCTGCCGCGCCTCTCCCCCTTCCCGGTGGTGGTGGTCACCGGGCGCACGCGCGGCGCCCGCACGCGGATCACGGGCCTGCTGGTGCGGGGGCCCCGGGGAGCCAAGGTCACGCTGACCTGCAACCGCCGCTGTCGCGTGCGCGGCCGGGCCACGAGCATCGGGGCGAAGAGGCGCGTGCGCCTCAAGAGGGCAGAGCACCTCTATCGCGCCGGCGCGGTGCTCGACGTGCGCGTGACCGGCCGCGGCAAGATGGGCAAGTTCACCCGCCTGCGGATCCGGAACAGGCGCGCGCCAGGGCGTGTCGATCGCTGCCTGCGGCCGGGGTCGGGCGCGCCGAGCTCCTGTCGCTAGCGCTCCGCGAGCTCCAGCAGCGCATCGGCCACCCGCCGGGCCGCATCGGGCCGCGCCACCTCGCGGGCCGCTCGTCCCATGGCCGCGGTCCGCTCGGGCCAAGCCAGCAACGCGCTCACCTCACGGGCCAGCCGCAAGCCGTCCAGCTCGGCGTCGGGCACCACCACCGCGGCGCCCGCGCGCTCCATGTGGGCGGCGTTCAGCGTCTGGTGGTCCGCGGTGGCGTGGGGGTAGGGCACGAGGATCGACGGTAGCCCGGCGCCGGCCACCTCCAGCACCGAGCCGCCGGAGCGGGCGACCACCAGGTCGGCGGCGGCCAGCGCCTCTGCGAACGGGTCGATGTAGGCGTGCAGGTGGTAGTGCGGCGGAGAGCCGAGCTCGTGCAGGCGCTCCGCCAGCGCCGGGTGGTCGCGCCGCCCGCAGGCGTGGAGAACGGCAAACGGCGCATGAGGGCCGAACGCCTCGAGGGCGGCGTCGTTGATCCGCCTCGCGCCCAGCGACCCGCCGAAGACCAGCAGGCACCGGGCCCCAGGGGCGATCCCGAACCGCTCGCGGGCCTCCGAGCGGTCGGCGTGACCCGTGCCGGCCGGGGTCGGGCGACCCACCACCTCGTAGCGCTCGCCGTCGCGTCCATCGATCGGAAAGGCCAGGAACACGCGGTCGGCGAACCGGGCCAGCAGGCGGTTGGTGACGCCCAGGTGGCTGTCGGCCTCGGTGGCCACCACCGAAAGCCCCAGCGAGCGAGCAGCCATCCCCACCGGGGCGGCCACGTAGCCACCGCCGCCCATCACCGCGTCGGCGCCCAGCTCCTTGAGCAGCCGGCGCGCGCGGACGGTGGCGGTGAGCGCCAGGCCGACTGCGCGGGCGGCCCGCAGCGGATTGCGGCGATCGATGCCCGCGACCCGCAGCTCGTGGAAGGGATAGCCCGCGACAGGCACCAGCTCGGCCTCGGCCCGCTCCCCTCCTACGAACTCGACCCGCGCGCCGCTATCCCGTAGCGCGGCGGCGACGGCCAGGGCCGGGACCACGTGTCCCGCCGTCCCGCCGGCGGCTATCACGATCGTCGGCATACGCGCCTCCGTCGATGGCCTGCAGGCGGGGCTTGCGGCCGCGCTTGGCCAGGCCGCCGGTCGCGGCCACGTTGAGCACCAGGCCCATCCCCGCCAGCAGCACGATCAGATTGGTGGAGCCGTAGGAGATGAAGGGCAGGGGAACGCCGGTGAGCGGAGCCATGCCCAGCACGGCGAAGAAGTTGAGGGTGGCCTGACACAGGATGAGCGAGGTGATGCCGGTGGCCAGCAGCTTGGAGTAGCGGTCGCGCGCCGCCTTGGCCGCACGCAGGCCCGCGTAGCCGATCATCCCGTAGAGCACGGCCACCCCGGTCATCCCCACCACGCCCAGCTCCTCGCCGATGATGGCCAGGATCATGTCGGTGTGGGCCTCGGGCAGGTAGAAGATCTTCTGGACCGACTCGCCCAGGCCGACCCCGAAGAGGCCGCCCGAGCCGATCGCCGTCAGCGCCTGCACGGCCTGGAAGCCGGTGTCGCCGGCGTCCTTGAACGGGTGGATGAACGCGGTGAGCCGCGCCATCCGGTAGGGCTCGACAACCGCCAGCAGCCCGGCGGCCACGAACAGCGACCCGGCGAGCACGCCCAGGTGGCGGACCGGCGTGCCGGCGGCCACCAGCAGGGCGCCCACCGCGAAGCAGATGACCATCGCCGTGCCCATGTCGGGCTGCTTGAGCAACAGCAGGCAGGCCGCCCCGACCACCAGCAGCAACGGCCTGGCCAGCGTGCCGATGGTCTTGACCGACTCGGGCCGGTCGGCCAGCAGCCGGGCGGCGTAGAGCACCAGCGAGACCTTCAACAGCTCCGAGGGCTGAAACTGCAACGGCCCGGCGCCCAGCCAGCGGGTGGCGCCGTTGACCGTCACGCCGACTCCCGGCAGCATCACCGCGACGGTCAGCGCGAAGGAGACGCCCACCAGCATCGGGGTGGCCCGGCGCACGAGGGCCAGGCCGTGGCGGGACAGGTAGTGCAGGGCGAGCAGGCCGATCAGCCCCAGGAGCACGTATCGCTTGAGAAACGCCGCGGGATCGCCGCCGGCGCCCTTGAGCAGGGACTCCGCCGAGCTGGACGAGTAGACCATCACCGCACCGACGGCCAGGGTGCAGAGGGTGGCGGTGTAGAGGATCGAGTACTCGACGGGGCGCTTGACTCCCCGGCCGGACCGAGCATCGTGTCCGGTCCGGGATGACGGGCGACGCGACGGCATCAGATGCCCTTTCGACGCGCGGGGCCGGAATCATCCCAGGCCCGCCACGAGCTCCTTGAAGCGTCGGCCCCGGTGCTCGTAGTCCTTGAACGCGTCGAAGCTGGCGCAGGCCGGGGAGAGCAGGACGACCTCCCCGGGGCGGGCCGCGCTCGAGGCCTGGACCACGGCGGCCTCCAGGCTCTGGGCCCGCATCAGCGGTGCCGTGCCGGCCAGGTCGGCGGCCAGGCTCTCGGCCGCGGGACCGATCAGGTAGGCCGCCCTCACGCGCCCGGCCAGCGGAGCACGCAGCTGCCGGAAGTCGCCACCCTTGAGGCTTCCGCCGAGGATCACGTGCACTCCTCGGGGAAACGCCTCGATGCCTCGCACCGCCGACGCCGGGTTGGTGGCCTTGGAGTCGTTCACGTACAGCACGCCGCCTCGCACGGCCACCTCTTCCAGCCGGTGCGGCACACCGGGGAAGGTGGACAGCGCCTCGACCACCGCCGCCACCGGGATGTCAAGCGCCAGCGCCACCGCCGCCGCTCCCATCGCATTCTCCACGTTGTGGGCGCCGCGCAGGCTGAGGTCGGCGACCGGCATGAGCGCCTCACCCCGCCACCGCAGCTGATCGTCCACCACAACCATGTCGGATCCGGGCGAGCCGAAGGTGACCCGCTCCGCCTCCCCGGGCAGCTGCCAGATGCCGGGAGCCACCGCCACGGCATCGGTGCTCTGTGAAGCGAAGGCGCGCAACTTGGCGGCCGTGTAGGCCTCGATCGTCCCGTGGCGGTCCAGGTGGTCCTCCTCCACGTTGAGCAGCAGCGCGGCCTCGGGCGCGAAGGCCGACGTGTCCTGGAGCTGGAAGCTCGACGCCTCGCACACCACCGTGGTGGCGGGCTCGACCGCGCCGACCAGGGACGCCACCGGGCGGCCGACGTTGCCGACCACCTCCACCGCCATCCCGGCCGCACGCCAGATGGCTCCCAGCAGCTCTACCGTCGTGGTCTTGCCGTTGGTGCCCGTCACGGCCACGAACGGGTTGTCGGGCAGCAGGCGCCAGGCCAGCTCCAGCTCTCCCGTGACCTCGAGGCCGCGCTCTGAGGCGGCCACGATCACCGGCGCGGTCCACGGTACGCCGGGGCTCTTGACCACAGTGGCCACGCGGTCGAGCAGGTGCACGCCGTCGGTGCGCGCGTGGATCTCGAAGGGTGGGTCCTCAAGCTCCGGCTCGGCCAGGTCGGTGCCGATCACCTCGCCGTGGCGGGCCAGCATCCCGGCCGCGGCCAGGCCCGACCGGGCAAGCCCGACCACCAGGTAGGGCCCCGGCGGAAGCGGCGGCCGGGACGGCTGCAAGCCTTCGCCTGTCCGCGTCATCGGCCACTCGCCTGCGAAGCAGGCTTCGTGGACTGCTTCCTCGGCATCCCCGGCTCTCGCTCGCCCTCAAGCAATGGACTGCTGATAGAGGGTGAAGCCGATCGCGCTGCAGATCGCCGCGACGATCCAGAAGCGCAGGATGATCTTGGTCTCCGACCACGCCATCATCTCGAAGTGGTGGTGGATCGGGGCCATCAAGAAGACCCGGCGGCGGAAGCGCTGAAAGGCGAAGACCTGGATCAGCACCGACAGCGCCTCGATCACGAAGATGCCACCGATCAGCAGCAACAGCACCTCGGTCTTGGTCATCACCGCCAGGCCGGCGATGGCGCCCCCCAGCCCGAGCGACCCGGTGTCGCCCATGAACACCGAGGCCGGGAACGAGTTGAACCACAGAAAGCCCACGCACGCCCCCACCAGGCAGGCGGAGAGCAGGGAGAGGTCGGTCTGGCCGGGACCGGCGGTGATGAACGTCATCGCCGTGAAGGCCAGCAGCACGATGGCGCAGCACCCCGCGGCCAGGCCATCGAGGCCGT
>JBPCNQ010000023.1:0-5164 GCA_051001095.1 Thermoleophilaceae bacterium | reverse complement strand
GATCCTGGCCAACGAAGCCGGCGCGGCCGACAGCGCCGATCCCTTCGCAGGCTCCTACTTCGTCGAGACGCTGACCGACCAGATCGAGGCCGCCGCCCAGGCGCTGATCGACAAGATTGACGAGCTGGGCGGCTCGGTGCAGTGCATTCCCTTCATTCGCGCCGAGGTGGAGGAGTCGGCCTGGGGCTACGAGGAGCGCTATCGCATCAAGCAGGACATCGTGGGCGGCGTGAACGACTACATGAGCGACGAGGCGGACGAGGTCGAGGTCCTCAGGGTCGACCCGGAGTCCGAGCGCGAGCAGGTCGAGCGGCTGGCCCAGTTCAAGTCCGACCGTGACCAGGAGGCCGTGGACAAGAGACTGGAGGAGCTGCGCGAGGTGACAAAGGGTGAGGCCGACCTGATCCACCCCATCCGCGCCGCGCTGAAGGACAAGGCCTCGCTCGGCGAGGTCTGCGGCGTGATGCGCGAGGAGTTTGGCGAGTACTCCGAGGCATAGTGGCAGCGATCGCCTCGGCGCTCCGGACCCGGGAGGTCCGGGTGCTCCTCGCGATCACGGCTCTGGCCGGGCTGCTGCGCTTCGCGACGCTCGACGCTCAGAGCTTCTGGCTGGACGAGGCCGTAACGGTCGACGTGCTCGATCGCGGGTTCGGAGCCATGCTCGACGTGATCCCGAGAAGCGAGTCCACCCCGCCGCTGTACTACGTGCTGGCCTGGCTGTGGACGAAGGCCTTCGGTCTGGGCGAGGTGGGGCTGCGCTCCTTCTCGGCGGTCTGCGGCACCGCGGCGGTCCCCGTCTGCTGGGCCGCCGCTCGCGAGCTGTTCGGCGCGCGCGCCGCATGCGCCACGGCCCTGCTCGCCGCGGTGAGCCCCTTCCTCGTCTGGTACTCCCAGGAGGGCCGGGCCTACGCGCTGTTGGTGCTGGCCGGCGGGCTGTCGGTATGGCTCACCGCGCGCCTGATCCGCGCTCCGCGCCGGCGCGACGCGGTGCTCTGGGTGCTCGCGGCGCTGGCCACGGTGACCACCCACTACTTCGGCGCCTTCGTGATCGCCGCGGAGGCAATGGCGCTGCTCGTGCTCGCGCCGCGCCGACTGGCGCTGGCCGCCGCAGGCACGGCCCTCGTCGGGGGCCTTGTGCTCCTTCCCCTCGCGCTGGACCAGCGGGCCGCCGGCTTCGCCGACTACATCGCGAGCGCGTCGCTGGCGCGCCGGGTCGAGCAGGTGCCCAAGCAGCTGACCCTGGGCTTCGACGCCCCCCTCGAGGTGCTCACCTCGGTCCTGGCCTGCAGCCTGGCGGGCCTCGGAGTGACGGTCGCCCTGCTGCGTCCCGAGGCGGCGTGGCGGCGCACCCGATGGGTGGCGCTCGCGCTTGGGGCCGGTGGCGTCCTGGGACCGCTGGCGCTGGCTCTTGCGGGCAGCGACTACGTGATCACGCGCAACCTGATCCTCGCGTGGATCCCGCTGGCCAGCCTCGCCGCCGCAGGGCTCACGAGCCGCTTCGCCGGGCGGGCGGGCCTCGGCGCGCTGGGCGTCGTGGCCGCACTCGGGTTGCTGGCCTCGCTCAGTGTGCCGCTCGAGCGCTCCTTCCAGCGGGAGAACTGGCGGGAAGCGGCTCAGCGAGTGGGTCCACCCGGGGCCCGCGCCGTGCTGGTGTCGGGTGCCTCCCAGGCGCGTGCCGTGGAGCTCTACCGCCCCCGCGCCCGGCCCGACTCGGGAATTCCCACAGTGGCCACCGAGGTCGTGGCCCTATCGCGCCGGGGACGCGATCTGGGTGGCTACGTGCCGACCGGGCCCGACCCGGCGACGATGCGGGCGACTGGCCTGCGCGTAGTGGAGACCCGGCACGAGCCCACCTACGAGCTCGTGCGCCTGCGTCCCGTCTCGGGGCGCCCGGTGACGCTCGATGCCCAGCAGCTCTCGAGCTTGGGCCTGGCCCGCGAGCGGGGCTCGTCAGCGGTGCTCGTGGAGCCGGCCGCCGGCCGCTGAGGCCGGGCCCTCAGAGCGGCTTGCGCGCCAGAAAGACGAACTGGCCGCAGAGCACGAGCTTGGCCGCGTTCACGGCCTGGGGGTCGAGGCGCTTGAAGCGCCCGTAGAGGTCCACCAGCCGGTTGAGCGGCGACTCGCTCGTCCAGAAGCGCTCGAGCACTCCGGGGCCGCCCAGGCCGCGCCGCACGATCAGTGTCAGCGAGTCGATGCCCGGCCGCATCTCCAGGGTCTTCAGCCCGGCTTTCTCGAGCTCCAGATTGAGCCCGTAGGGCGTCGGGTTCGCCGTGCTCCGCGAGTGGAACGGCTCGAGCTGGGAGGTCGACCCGACCAGGTGGCCGCCGGGACGCAGCACCCGCGCGGCATCCGCCAGCAGCGGCGGAACACGAGCCACGTGCTCGAGCACCTGCACGCAGAAGACCAGGTCGAAGGCATGGTCGGCGAGCGGGATGTGCTCGCCGTCGAAAACGTGGAACTCGGCGTCGGTCCTGGTTCGCGTGCGCACCTCCGCGGAGTCCTCGATGTCTATCCCCACCCACTTGACGCGGGGCGCGACGCGGCGGAAGAAGTCGATGGAATCGCCGTTGCCACAACCCAGGTCCAGCACGTGGGGCGCCTTCTCGGCGCCCAGGGCCCGGGACGAGACCTGGTCGGCTCGGCTCTGACGCGAATGGTCGCCCGGGACCCGCGAACCCAGGTGCTCGCGGAGGTCATCGCCGAACATGGCGGCAGGCTAACAACGAGCGAGCGAGCCGTCCCGCACCGGGCACGGCGCCCCCGCCCGTTTGCTGCAGACGCTGCCGGGCGGCCCACCACGCGGTGCTCTGAGTCTGGGCGCCCTGCCCGTGGGCCGGGCCCGCGCAAGTACCGACCCAGACCATTTGACGCGGGAGGAGTCGCCCAGGCGCGGGCGAACGGGGGGTCGATGCCTGATCTCACCGCGAATCGCACTCTCGTCAAGTCTCCTCCCGAGCTGTGGAGCGAGCTGAGCGAGGTGGAGAGCCTGGCTCTCCACCTGGGGAAGTTCGGTGAGATAGCCATCAGCCGACTCGAGCCCGAGCACACGGTCGCCTGGGAGGGCGAATACGCCCGCGGCACCGTGGAGCTCGAGGCGTCGGGGTGGGGCACGAAGGTGACGCTCAACGCGGAGCTTGCGTCTGCTCCCCAACCCGTCGCCGCCGAGCCTGTCGCCGCCCCTGTCGCCGCCGAGCCTGTCGCCGCCGAGGCCGCCCCCCGGGCCAGGCGCCAGTCGTGGCTGCGGCGCTGGCTATCTCGCCAGCGCCACTCCTACCCCGAGTCCGCCAACCGGGACGAGCCCGAGGCTGCGGCGGGCCGGGATCGGCCGGCGGTCGGCAGCGATCTCGCCCAGGTGGTCCTGGACGAGGCCCTGGACAACCTCGGGGCCGCCCACCACCGGCCCTTCTCCCGCCGGGGCTGAGCCGGTCGCCGCCACAGGTCGCGGCCGGGGAGGCTCGGCCGCGAGCTCATAGGATGGTCCACCCCATGCGCCAGAAGCCGCAGATTCGGCGGTGGGCACTGCGCGGCGTTCCGGCGGTGGCCGTGCTGGCCATTGTGGCCGTCGCGGCCGTCTTCACGATGCCGGTGCAGGGGGTCAGCGACAACCAGGCCTCCCATCTCGCCCTTGTGCGGGCCCTGGCCTCGGGCACGGCAACGATCGATTCCTACGCGCAAACCACCGACGACAAGGTGCGCCTCGATGGCCACGTCTACTCCAACAAGGCCCCTGGACTGGCCCTTTCAACCGTGCCTGCCTACCTCGCCCTGGACGCCGCCGGAGTCCCGGAGGCCGCTCGGCGTGCTGCCGCGCGCCGCGGGAACGCCCAACGGGACGCCGACCGCGGCCTGGCCTGGGCGGTTGGCCTCGCCGGAAACGTGCTCCCTGCGGTCGTGCTGCTGGGGCTGGTGTGCGCCTTGGGCAACCGCGTGGCGTTCGGCTTCGGGCCGGCGGCGGCCGTCACCCTCGGGCTCGGCACCCTGCTGCTCCCGTTCTCGACCATGCTCTTCGCCCACGCCCTGTCGGCCCTGCTCGGCTTCGCCGCCTTCGCGGTCCTGTGGGCCGAGCGTCGCGGGCCCCCGCGCCTTGCCCTGCTGGCTGTCGCCGGGACGCTCGCGGGCCTGGCCGTGACTACCGAGTACACGGTAGGAATAGTCGCCGTGGTGCTGGGCGTGTACAGCCTGGCCCGCGGTCCGTGGCTGCGCAGGGCGGCGGCCTACGGCGCCGGCGCGGTCGCCGGGGTGCTGCCGCTGGCGATCTACAACACGCTCGCCTTCGGCTCCCCCGCCCACGTCTCCTACGAGGGCGTCGAGGCGCAAAGCTCGGGGCTCTTTGGCGTCAGGCTGCCCGACCTCGGCGTAGCCTGGGACCTGCTGGCCGGTGAGCGCGGCCTGTTCACCCTCAGCCCGGTGCTCGCCATGGCAGTCGTGGGGCTCTTTGCCATGCACCGCGACGGGAAGAGGTCCGAGGCCTACGTCGTGGCGGCGATCTGCGCCGGGCTGTTCGCCGCCAACAGCGGCTTCTACCTCGACCCCGGGGCCTCGGGGGCAGACAACCACCCCTTCGGGGGGTTCTCGCCCGGCCCCCGTCTGCTCGTGCCCATGCTTCCCTTCATGGCGCTCGGGCTGGCCGCCGCATACCGGCGGCTCCCGCGCGTGACCGCGGTGCTCGCGCTCCTGTCCGCCGCGCGGATGCTGCTCGCCACGCTCACGGAACCGCTGGTCGGGCCGGACACGGGCGTCTGGGCGGAGCGCCTGTCGAGGGGCGATTTCACCGCGACCGTCTTCACCGAGGCGGGGCTGGGCAACGGCTGGCTCGCGATCGCGCCCGTGCTGGGCGCGGCGGCGGGCGCGGGCGTTCTCGCCTACCTGGCAGCCCGCTGGGCGCCCGAGCCCGGGCAGGCGGCCGGTCCCTAGAATGCCCCGCCCCATGCGCCAGAAGTCACCCGAGACCTACGAGGAGAAGCTCGGCCGGCTCCAGGAGCTGCGCGGGGCCGCGGCCCCCCCCAACCCCCCGGCCGAGGAGAAGCAGCACGACCACGGGAAGCTGACCGCGCGCGAACGGCTGGACAAGCTGCTGGACGAGGGCTCGTTCCAGGAGCTCGACACCTTCGTGCGCCACCGCACCTCGGACTTCGATATGGCCAAGAACCGGCCCTGGGGCGAC
>JBPCNQ010000022.1:0-3288 GCA_051001095.1 Thermoleophilaceae bacterium | reverse complement strand
CCGCCACGCGTCCCCGCTCGGAGCCCCTACCCAGCCGCTGTCGACGTTAACCCGGACCGCCTCCCACGGAGCCGGGGGTGTGTCGGTCAGCCCGATTCAAGCCGCGGCCATCCATAGACTCCGCGCCACCATGACCCTTCGAGATCTGATGGGTGCTGGGGCCCACGAGGTCGAGGTCACGGGGCTGGCGTACTCGAGCAGGAGCGTCTCTGCGGGGGCGCTCTTCTTCTGCGTGCCCGGCTTCACCAGCGACGGCCACGACTTCGCCCCCGACGCGGTGGAGCGCGGCGCCGCGGCCCTGGTCTGCCAGCGGCCGCTGGGGCTCGGTGTGCCCGAGGTCGTCGTCGACGACGTTCGCGCCGCGATGGGGCCCGCCGCGGCGCGATTCTGTGGCCACCCGACATCGAAGCTGCGCGTGTGTGGGATCACCGGCACCAACGGAAAGACCACCACGGCATTTCTGCTCCGCGATGTGTTGGAGCACGCCGGGCGGCAGACCGGACTGATGGGCACCGTCCAGCAGGTCGTGGGGGGGGCGCAGGAGGCGGCCGAGCGCACCACACCGGAGGCGATCGACCTGCAGGCCACCTTCGTGCGGATGCTGGCGGGAGGCGATCGGGCGTGTGCGATGGAGGTCTCCTCCCACGCGCTGGAGCTCGGCCGCGCCGAGGGCATCGACTTCGCCGTGAAGGTCTTCACCAACCTGACCCAGGACCACCTGGACTTCCACGACGACATGGAGGCCTACTACCTGGCCAAGCGGCGGCTGTTTCACCGCCCGGGGCCGGCGGTGGTGAACGTGGACGACGCCTACGGGCGACGGCTCACGGCGGAGCTGGGCGACACCACCACCACCTACGGCCTCGAGGGTGGCGACTACCGCGCCCGCGACATCGGCTTCGACGTGACCGGCGCCGCGTTCACCCTCGATACGCCGGAAGGGCCGATCGGCGTGACGACCCGGCTGCCCGGGCTCTTCAACGTCTCCAACGCCCTCGCCGCCTTTGCCGCCGCCCGGCTGATGGGGGTGGAGGCGCCCACCGCCGCGGAGGCGCTGTCGAAGGCCGGGCGCGTCGCCGGGCGCTTCGAGCCGGTCGAGGAGGGCCAGCCCTTCGGGGTGCTGGTGGACTACGCCCACACACCGGACTCGCTGGAGAACGTGCTGCGCGCCGCGCGCGAGCTGTGCCGGGCCACGTTGCACGTCGTCTTCGGGGCCGGGGGCGACCGAGACAGCGCCAAGCGGCCGCTGATGGGCCGCACCGCGGCCGAGAACGCCGATCGGCTGGTGGTCACCTCCGACAACCCCCGCTCCGAGGATCCGGAATCGATCGTCGATCAGGTGATGGCGGGCGCCGGCGCACACGCGCGGCGCGAGGTCGACCGCCGCAAGGCGATCGACCTCGCCGTGCAATCGGCGCGGGAGGGAGACGTGGTCGTGATCGCCGGCAAGGGCCACGAGCAGGGCCAGGAGTTCGAGGGCGGGCGCAAGGAGCCCTTCGACGACGTGCAGGTCGCGCGCGACGCCCTGAGGGCGCGGGCGTGATCGATCAGGGCGCCGACTGGGTCGCCCGAGGCGCCGGCGGTCGGCTTCTAGCCGGTGACCCGGGCACGGCAGGGCCTACGCGGGCGGTGATCGATACCCGCCGGATCGGGACCGGCGACCTGTTCGTCGGGCTGCGGGGCGAGCGCGCGGACGGGGGCGAGTTCGCCGTCGACGCCCTGGAGGCCGGCGCCTGGGGCGTGCTGGTGGCCCCCGCGCACGCCGAGCGCGCGGCGGCGCGCGGACGGGGCGTGGTGATCGCCGCCGCAGACCCGCTGGCCGCCCTGCAAGCTCTGGCCCGCGCCTGGCGCCACGAGCTCGGGGCCAAGGTGGTGGGGGTGACCGGGTCCACCGGCAAGACCTCGACCAAGGACATCCTGGCCGCGTTGATCGCTCCGCACGTCCGTACCCACTGCAACGAGCAGAACCTCAACACGGAGATCGGGCTGCCCCTGACCATCCTCGAAGCGCCGCCGGGGACCGACGCCCTCGTGCTGGAGATGGCCATGCGCGGCGAGGGCCAGATCGCCGAGCTGACCGCGATCGCCGAGCCCGACGTGGGCGTGATCGTCAACGTCGGCCCCGTGCACCTGGAGCTGCTGGGCACGGTCGAGCGCGTCGCGGCGGCGAAGGCCGAACTGATCCGGGACCTCGCACCGGGCGCCGCGTGCGTGGTGCCGGCCGCCGAGCCGCTGCTTGACTCCCACCTTCGCGGCGACCTGGAGACCATCACGTTCGGGCCCGGCGGGGACGTGAGCCTGCTGTCGCTGCACGCCGGCCGGGCCGAGATCGAGGCCAGGGGAGAGCCCATCGCGCTGGAGCTGTCCTACGCCGAGCCCCACAACCTGCTGAACACGCTCGCCGCCGTCGGGGCGGCGGTGTCCATCGGGGTGCGGCCGGGCGGGCGGATAAAGCCCGCCTTCTCCTCCATGCGGGGCGAGGTGGTGGAGCTCGCGGGTGGGGTGACGATCGTGAACGACTGCTACAACGCCAACCCGATGTCGATGCGGGCGGCCCTCAAGCACCTTGCCGGGACGCCCGCCGACCGGCGCCTGGCGGTGCTCGGGACCATGGCCGAGCTGGGGGGCGACTCCGAGCGCCTTCACCGGGAGATCGGCCAGGAGGCCGCGGGGCTCGGGATCGATGCGCTGATCACGGTGGGCGAGCCGGCCACCGCCTACGCCGAGTGCTTCGACGGTGAGGCCTACTCGACCGGCGAGCCGGAGGAGGCCGGGGCCTTGCTGTCGGAGATCGCCCTGCCGGGCGACCGCGTGCTGATCAAGGGCTCCCGCTCGGTGGGCCTGGAGCGGGTCCTGGGCGAGTGATGCGCTGATGGGCGAGATCCTGATCGGGGGCGTCGCCTCCCTGCTCATCTGCATGTTCCTGGGCCCCGAGTTCATCCGCTGGCTGCGGGAGCAGGAGTTCGGCCAGCAGATCCGCGAGGAGGGCCCCGAGGGCCACCACGAGAAGGCGGGCACGCCGACGATGGGCGGGATCGTGATCTTCGTCGCGGTGTCGGTGCCTTTCCTGATCCTCACCGACTACCGGGCCGTGAGCCTGGCCGTGTTCGGCACCGCGGTCGCCACCGCCGGGCTGGGCCTGGCGGACGACCTGGCCAAGGTGCGAAAGAAGCGCTCGCTCGGTGTCTCGGGGCGGACCAAGCTGGCCGTCCAGGCCCTGATCGCGATCGCGCTGTGGCTGGTGGCCACCAAGTACGTGGGGCTGTCCGAGACGCTGCGCCTGCGGGT
>JBPCNQ010000021.1:0-20862 GCA_051001095.1 Thermoleophilaceae bacterium | reverse complement strand
GTGGCGCTGATGGCGGTGGGCCTCTGGCTGCACGAGCGGAGGGGCCGCACCGACGCCGCGCTGGCTGCGCTGTCCTCGGGCATCGCCGCGATGTTCGCGGTGGTCACGGTGGCCTCGCAGGTCTACGCGCTGATCCCCTCCGAGGTCGCCCTGCTGGTGGCGGTGGCCACCAGTTCGATTGAGACCTGGCTCTCCGCGCGGTGGGAATCCAAGGGCATCGCCGCCCTGGGCATCCTGGGCGCGATGCTGGCGCCGCTTCTGTACGGAGCGCCGCTGGATCCCGGCTCGATCCTCGTGCTGTTCGTGGCGGGCGCCGCGGCGGTCGCGGTGCTGGTGCACGAGGGCTGGCGGTGGCTGTCCTTCGGCGTCATCTGCGTGGCGCTGCCCCAGTGGGTCGCCTTTCTGATCGACGGCCGGCCCACGCCGCAGATCCTGGCGGTATTGATCGGCTTCGGGCTGCTGGGGGCGGTGGCCGCGGTCGGCCACGAGTTGCGCCAGCAGCCCGAGAAGCTGGCTTCCACGTCGGCCTTCCTGCTGGTGCTCAACGCGTTTGCCATCGGGTACGCCGGTGCGGCGGCGCTGGACACCGCCGCCGGGCGCACGGCGGCCACCGTGTTCCTGTGGAGCCTGGCCGGCGCACACCTGCTGGGCGGACTGGCCGCCGGCCGGCGCAAGGGGCTACCCCACGACCTGTCGCTGTTGCTGCTCACCGCAGGTACGCTGTTGGGCAACGCCGCGTTTGCCGTCACCGTGCACGGACCCGCACGCAGCATCGGCTGGGCGGTCACGGCGGTCGGCTTCGCCGTGCTGGCCCATCGGAGGCGGCTCCCGGATCGCGACGGCACCCTCGCCACCCTCGGCCTCGGCGGGCACCTGGCCCTCGCCATCGTGCAGGTGCTCACATCGGACGCCTCGCCGGGGCTGATCGGCGACGGCGATGCGGCATCGCTGCCCGCGACCGGCGCGCTGGTGGGTCTGGCCGCCGCATGCTTTGCCTCGGGCCGGCTGGCCGCCGAGAGCCGCGCCCAGGTGCGCCTGGTGCTCGACTGCGCCGGCCTCGTGACGGTGGCCTACCTAACCGCCGTGACCCTGGACGGCCTATCGCTGGTGGCCGCCTTCGCCGCCGCGGCCGCGGCCCTGGGAGCGCTCGCCCACCGCGGCGAGGACCGGAACACGGCGTGGGGCGCACAGGCCAACCTCGGCCTGGCGCTGGGAGTCGCCCTGGGGCTGGCACCCCCGGACGCACTGGGCGTGGGTCTGGACTCGCCGCTGAAGGCCGCGGGTGCCCTGCTCGCCGTGATCGCGGCGGCCGCCCTACTGGCCCGCGCCGACGTGCCCCGGGGCGCACGGCCGTGGCTGATCGCAGCGGTGGGGGTGGTGTCGCTCTACCTGGCCTCGGCGCTGCTGGTTACTCCGTTCCAGCCCGACGGCGCGGCCTCCGGCGCCGCTGTGTTGGAGCTGCCCGTGCGCCAGCAGGGGCAGGTGCTGCTCAGCGCGCTGTGGGCCCTGTGCGGGGTGGCCGGCATCGTCGTAGGCCTCGTCCGTGACATCCGCCCGTTGCGCCTCGCCGCGCTTGGCCTCCTGCTCGCCGCGGTGGCGAAGGTGTTCCTGTTCGACCTGGCCACGCTCACCTCGCTCTACCGCGTGGTCTCCTTCGTGGGCCTCGGCGTGCTGCTGCTGGTGGCGGCCTTCATCTGGCAGCGGGTGCGCCCGCGTGACCTGCCCGACATGCGCGCGGCCCCGCCGAGCATCCGGTAGGCCGTCCGGCGGTCAAGGGGAGGACTCGCCGCCCTGAACACAGGTGGCCGCCGGCGCCGGTTGCCTCGCGGGTGGGGAGGGGGGGCCCGCGGTGGAGGGGCGCGCGGCCGGGGATGCGGCCGGGCCGAACTCGTCCGCGGGTCTGGGGATCGGCGCGGGCGGTGGCTGGACGGGCGGTCGCTGGAGAGGAAGGGCCGGCGTCGGAGCGGGCCGGTCGCGCGGGACGACGGGGGGGCGGGTGACTTGGGGCTCTTCGGCCGGTCGCGTGGGTAGGGCCACCGCCCGTTCGCGGCGCTCGTGGGTCGGCCGGACGTGGGCGCGCTGGATGGGACGCGCGCCCCCGGACCCCTCGATTCGCTCACCACCCATACCGCCCCCGGCCACCGCGGCGGCCGACGCAGCGACGGCGGCGATCTTCTGTCCCGAAGCCAGCTCGAGGGTCTGGTGGGCGCGTTCCCCCACTGCCGCGGCGCGGTCCTGGAGGGCCCCGACGGTGGACTCCACGAGTCCGCGCAGCGGAGAGCCGAGCGGCGCCGATGAGGCGAGGATCGCGGGTGGGACCAGAGCGGCGACCTGAGAGGGCGCGGCTCGGTACTCGCGCAGCTGGGCGCGGCACCCGGGACACGCCCGCAGATGGGGGCGCAGCGCGGCCAGCTCGCCCGAGCGCGCCTCGCCGTCGGCCACCGCGGACAGCAACGACGCCAGGCGGTCGCACTCGGCCCCCGACTCGATCCCGGCGAGACGCTCCACGAAGGCCCGCCGGCCCTCTGTAAGGGACCTGTTCACCTTGGTGTAGGTGAAGCCCGTCACCTCGCAGATCTCGCGATAGGAGTAGCCCTCGGCCCGAAGCAGCAGGCAGCGCACCTCCTGGGGCTTGAGCCGCTGCAGGGCGCGGGCGCCCTGGCGCAGGCGCTCGAAGCGCTCGGCGCGCTCCTGGGTGTCGGCCGGGTTGACCGCCGTGACCGGCACGCGCTCGGCCTCGCCCGCCAGAAGCACGCGTTCCTGGCGACTGCGGATGTCCAGAGCCTCGTGCTTGACCGTGGTGCGCAGCCATCGGCAGACCTCTTCGTCGGTGCCTGTGGGGTCGTGGGTGAGCAGGATCTCCGTGGCCCGCTGGTAGGCGTCCTCGGCGTCGTGCACGTTGGCCGAGTAGCGGCGCGCGGTGGCCAGCATCTGGGCGCCGAAGCGCTCGAGCAGGGCCAGCTTGTCCGTGTCGATGCCTGCTCGTGCCCTGCGTCGCATCATCTCCCGCCCTCTCGTCGCGTGCATGGTCGGCCCGCGCCCGCCGGGACGATTCCCGCTGCTTGCGGGAAACCCGGTAGTGGGGCGGCTCCTCTAGAGTCCGAAAGCCCGGCTGCTTCGCCCCCGCGGATGCTCGGCGCGCGTGTCCGACGCCTGGGAGACTTCGCTCGCGCGCCGGTCGCGTCGGGCCGGCACCGATACATTTGAACCGTTTGCCGGTTGTGAAGTCCACAACGGCGAACGCATGACGATGAGCCACGGTCTAGCCAGAGAGCTTCAAGAGGTAAAGCCGGCGGCGCCGGCCACGCTGCCGAGCCGCGACGTGCGTGCGCGCCGTCCCCTCCTGCTGGACAGCATCCTGCGCCTCGAGCTGCTGCGCCGCGGCGCGCGCATGGCCGTGCTGGGGGCGCTGGACATCGCCGGCCTGATGGCCGCCGTCACCACCGCCCTGGTGCTCAAGCATCTCGTCCAGAACGGCTACACCGCGTTCGGCTTGTCGGTGAGCCAGATGCTCGACGTCGCTCCCCTGGCCTGCCTGGTGATGCTCCTTCTCTTCGCCCGCTCGGGCCTCTACCGCGACCGCGAGCAGCGACCCGGCTTTGCCACCGTCATCTCCTCGCTGTTCCAGCTGACGCTGCTGATGGGGATCTACGCGGAGATCGAAGGATTGAATTTCTCCTCGTACTACATCTTCTACGGCTCGCTGCTGGTCGGCGTGCTCTACGTGTCCTGCGCCCGGTGGGCCTTCGAGCGCATCAGCGGCTTCCTCCTGCGGGCCGCGGGCTACCGGCGCCGCGCGATTCTCGTGGGCTCCTCGACCAACATCGAGGCCGTGGCCCACGCGCTCGATGACTCCTCGGAGATCGAGCCCTTCGGCTACGTGTCGCTGCGCGGCGGGGTCACGGGCGGACTGCGCGACTTCGGTTCGCTCGAGCGCCTAGAGCGCCACTTCGACTCCGTGGACGAGGTGCTGATCGCCGATCCCGACTTCCCCCAGGAGAAGGCCATCGACCTGGTCGATCGCTGCCACCGGCGGGGCATCCGCGTCCGGGTGGCGCCTTCGACCATGGAGATCCTGATGGACCGGGTCGAGTTCGTCCCCGGGCGCGCGCTGCAGATGTTCGAGCTCAAGCCGCCGGTCTTCGAAGGGATCGACTTCGTCATCAAGCGGCTGTTCGACCTCGTGGGCTCGGTGCTGCTGATGGTCGTGCTCTCGCCGGTGCTGCTGGCCCTCGCGCTAGCCATCCAGCTCGACTCCCGCGGGCCCGCGCTCTACCGCTCGCCGCGGCCGGGCATCGGCGGGCATCCCTTCCCCTGCCTGAAGTTCCGCACCATGGAGGCCGGCGCGCACTCGCTGCAGGACTCGCTCGAGCACCGCAACGAGGCCGGCGGGGCGATCTTCAAGATCCGCGAGGACCCCCGCGTGACCGGCGTCGGGCGCTTCCTGCGCCGCTTCTCGCTGGACGAGCTTCCCCAGCTGCTCAACGTCCTGCGCGGCCAGATGTCGCTCGTGGGGCCACGGCCTCTGCCCCAGCGCGACTACGACCGCCTGGAGGACTGGCACCGCAAGCGATACCTGGTGCTGCCGGGGATGACGGGGCTGTGGCAGGTGTCTGGACGCTCGGAGCTGGACTTCGACGACCTCGTGCGCCTGGACTTCGTGTACCTGGAGCGGTGGTCGGTCTTCCTGGACCTGAGCATCCTGGTCAAGACGGCGCCGGCGGTCTTCCGGTCCCACGGGGCATGGTGATCGCGCCTCTCGACCCCTGAGGGCGCCGCTCAGCGCCGCACTGCGATCAGCGACTTGGTGAGCGGGCCCCACCCGCTCGCGGACGATCTCGGCGCCCGGGAACAGGCGCCGCACGCCGCGCGCACGAGCAGCACTATGTCGTCGAAGGGCTCGCCCGTCACCCCCAAACCGCCATAGCCGCCGCCCCACGCGCGACATCTCGGCGGCCACCCGCTCCCGATCCGCGGATGGGAGGTGCTCGATCAGCGAGTTGGAGTAGGCCACGTCGAACTCGAGGTCGGCGAATGGGAGCGAGCGGGCGTCGGCTCGCACGAAGCGCTCTCCGGGATAGTCGGGGCGATCGCCATGGTCGACTCCGGTCACCCGTCCCGGCACGCCCAGGGGGCCAGGCCCACCGACCCACAGCCGACGTCGACCACGGACTCGCGCTCGGCGGGCCGCATGAGGTCGAGGTAGAGGCGCCGGCGCTTGGCCCGCGCGCGCCGGCGAGCGGCCCGGCCACGCGGGTCCGCAGCCTCGGGCGCACGGCAGTGGCGTAGACGCCCGCATCGTTTCCGGTACCCACGTCGCGTCTAGTCTCCCACTGTGTTGCGGTATCGCTTCCTGTTCGAGCAGATGGTGCGCCGCGAGCTGCGCCAGAAGTACAAGGGCTCGGCGCTCGGCGTGCTCTGGTACCTGGTCAACCCGCTGGTGCTGATGGGCGCCTACGCGCTGGTCTTCTCCGTGCTGCTGAAGGTGGCCGACCAGCCCCAGTACCCGCTGTTCCTCCTGGTCGGGCTGATCGTGTGGGTGTTCTTCTCCCAGGCGCTGCTGTCGGCGGCGCCCAGCCTGGTGCAGAACGCCCCGCTGGTGCGCAAGGTCAAGTTCCCGCGCGAGGCCATCCCCGCCTCGGTGGCCACCGTGCAGCTGGCCACGTTCGTGGTGATGCTCGCCGTGGTGGCGCCGCTGGCGCTGATCCTGCGCGGCACGCTGGAGCCGGCACTGCTGCTGTTGCCGGTGATCGTGGTGCTGCTGTTCGCCCTGGTGCTGGGGCTGTCGCTGGCCGTGTCGGTGCTGCACGCCCACTTCCGCGACGTCGAGCCCGTCCTGGCCACCGCGCTGCTTCCGTGGTTCTTCCTCACGCCGATCTTCCTGCCGATCGACTCCATGCCCGGCATCTCGGCGCACGCCTGGGTGGGAGACGTGCTGCGCTGGGGCAACCCGATCGCCCCTTTCATCGAGGCCACCCGCGACATCCTGTACTTGGGTGTCGCCCCCTCCGCGGCCACGCTGGCCTACGTGGCGGTGGCGGGCCTCGGGGCGCTGGGACTGGGTGTGTTGCTGTTCAGGCGCATGGAGCGAGACCTGGCGGTGGTGCTGTGAGGACCGGGAGAACCGGGTCCGGTGCTCGCCGGCCCGGCGGCCCGCTCGCGCTCCTCCCCCGACCGGGGGAGATCGTGCTCGAGCGCGCCAGCCGCTCGTTCGTGCTGGTGCACGAGCGAAGCCGCACCCTGAAGGAGCTGTTCGTGCGCCGCGGCCACGCCACTCGCGGGGCGGTGCGGGCGCTCGACGAGGTGGACCTCCGCGTGGAGGCGGGCGAGGCCGTGGGCCTGATCGGTCGCAACGGCGCGGGCAAGACCTCGACCCTGCGGTGCCTGGCCGGCATCGTCCCGCTGGACTCGGGCCGCGCGGTGTGCGGCGGGCGCACCGTTTCCCTGCTGGAGCTCGGCGCGGGCTTCGGCCCCGACTTCACCGGCCGCGAGAACATCTTCCTAAACGGCGCGCTGCACGGCTTCGGACGCCAGGAGATGGACGAGCGGGTGGAGGCCATCATCGAGTTCTCCGAGCTGGGCGACTTCATCGACGCCCCGGTCAAGGCCTACTCGTCGGGCATGCAGCTGCGCCTGGGCTTCTCCATCGTGGCGCACCTGGACGCCGACGTGATGCTGATCGACGAGATCCTGGCCGTGGGCGACGAGTCCTTCCAGCGCAAGTGCATGGTGCGCATCGCCGAGCGGATGGCCGCGGGGACCACGCTGGTCCTGGTCTCCCACGACCCCTCGGCGGTGGAGCGCATCTGCCGCCGGGTGGTGGTGCTCGACGGAGGCAAGGTGGCTTATGACGGCGACACGGCCGACGGGCTGCTCTTCTACCACCGCCTCCTCGGGACCGAGGAGGGCCGTTCGCGCTCGCTGCGACCGAGCGCCGGCGAGCGGGCCCAGATCGAGGTGACCGAGCTGGACCTCCTGGACTCCGGCGACCGCCCCCGGGCCGCGTTTCGCTCGGGCGAGGAGATGGCTGTGCGGATGCGCGTGCGGGCGCTGGAGCGGGCCGAGCGCGCGGTGGTGGCGCTCGAGGTCCGCGACCAGCGGGGCGACGTGTGCTTTCGCACCGACGAGACCGTGGGCGAGCTGGTCGCAGAGGCCGAGGTGACCTTCCGCGTTCCACGGCTCAACCTGCTGGGCGGCGACTACGACGTGGCGGTGGGCGGCTACGACCAGGACGCCCCGGCCAGCGGCCTGCTGGATCGCGTGGCCCGCTTCTCTGTGGCCCACACGCTCGACGGCGAGGGGGTGGCCGACCTGCGCGGCACCTGGTCGCCGGTCGGGCGGCGGGAGGCGCTGGGCGCAGGCAGCCGGCTCGGCCGGGTGCGCAGCGAGGATCTCCGGTGACCTCACCGGAGGAGGCGCAAGGGGTGGCGGACGAGGCCGCGCGGCTGCGGCGCGCGGCCGGCGGCTACGCCGGGGTGGGGTCGGGCGGCGAGCTGGACGCGACGATCGTGTCGGGTGAGCCTTCGCGGGGGCTGCTCGCGCGGTGGGCGGTGATCGAGGTCGAGCCGGACGAGATCCTGTACTCCACCCGCAGCGGCGGCGCCCCGATCACCTGGGTCAAGCGGCTGCTGCTGCGGCTGCTTCGGCAGTACTTCGTGGAGCTCGAGGCGTGCCAGACGCGCTTCAACATCGCCCTGCTCGAGCGACTCGACGCGCTCGAGGCGCGCGCCGCGCCAGGCACGGGTGAGCAGCGCGGCGCGACCGGCGGCTGCGCGAGCACCGGGCCCGGTTCTGGGGAGCAGCGCGGCGCGACCGGTGGCCGAGCGGGCACCGGACCCGGTTCTCCGTGAGGCGGGTCCACCAGATCCTGTCCAGCGCGGGGCCTTACGACGCGGTGAGCGTCCAGGCCCGGCTGTGGCGCACGCTGCTGGCCCGGCACGGCTTCGGCGGATCGGATCACGCGGCGGCGATCGACCCCCGCGCTCGCGGCGACTTCGCCCCGCTGGAGGATCTGCGCCCCGAGCGCGGCGACCTGCTGGTCATCCGCTACTCGGCCTATTCGCCGCGCCTGCTGGGCCTGCTCGACCTGCCCCAGCCCAAGCTGCTCGTCTACCACAACGTCACGCCCCCGGGCTACTTCTGGAACCACCACCCCGGCGTGGCCGTGGCCTGCGCGGTGGGACGGGCGCAGCTGCCGCTGTTCGCCCGCGCGGCGGACGTGTGCGCGGCCGACTCGGAGTTCAACGCCGGCGACCTGCGCGAGGCCGGTGCGGCGCAGGCGCGGGTGCTGCCGATCCTGTTCGATCCCGAGCGCCTGGCCGAGCGCGGCAGCCCACCGCGAGGAGATGGCCCGCTGGTGCTCGTGGTCAGCCGCCTGGCCCCGAACAAGCGACACGACTTGGCGATAGCGGCCTTCGCGGCCTGGCAGGCCGAGCACGGACGCGGCGGGCGGCTGGTCTGCGTGGGTGAGCCGGTCTCGCCCTCCTACGCGGCGCTTGTGCGGGATATGGCGGCGGCGGTTGACGGGGACGGCTCGGTCACGCTCGCCGGCGGCCTGGCCCAGCCCGACCTGAACGCCGCCTACGCGCAGGCCGACCTGATGCTCTCCATGTCCGAGCACGAGGGCTTCTCGGTGCCTCTGCTCGAGGCCTTCCACTTCGGGCTTCCCGTGCTCGCCCGTCCGGCGGGGGCGATGCCCGAGGTCGGGGGCGACGCCGTGCTCTGGGATCGCGGCGACGACCTGGCGGTGACGGCGGAGCTGATCGACCTGGCGCTGGGCGACGAGGAGCTGCGCGCCGAGCTGTCGGCGCGCGGCCACAGCCGCCTGTCCGAGTACGAGCACGCCCGCACCGCGGAGCGGATCGTCGCCACCGTTAAAGATGCGCTGGCGTGAGCGAGGAGTACGTCCCCGACAACCTGCTGGACCGCAACACGGACCGGGACACGATGCAGGTGCACTACGACCAGGTGCGCCGCCGCGAGGTGGCGATCCTTCACCGGCGCCTGGCCCCGTCGGGTGGCGAGGTCCTGTCCGTGGGTTGCGGGTGGAACCCCGGCCGCCACATGTTCGGCCAGCCCGCCTGGCGGATGACCGGGGTGGAGCTCGAGGACGTAAGGCCCCGCGCGCTGGTGGCCGAGGGCGTGCTCGACGAAGGCTTCGCCGGCCGCGCGGGCGAGCTCGGGCTGCCCGATCGGTCCTTCGACGTGGTGCTCTACCGCCTGGTGCTCCACCACATCGCCTTCCAGGGCCCGTTGGCCCCCGTGTTCGACGAGGCCGCGCGGCTGCTGCGCCCCGGCGGCGCCCTGATCGCGGTGGAGCCCGGCGCGTGGCATCCGGTGGGAGCGGCCTTGGGGGTCGCCAACCGCCTGGGGGCCGGGACCGCGATCCACGGGACGCCCGACGACATCCCTCTGTCCCCGCGGCGGCTGCTGGGCGAAGGCCGCAGCGCGGGGCTGCAGGCGGAGCTGCACGGGGTGACCTACACGTGGCGGCGCATGGCCCCCACCCTCCAGCGGGCGCTGTGGCCGCTGGACGACGCACTGGGCTCGCGCCCGCGCGCAGCGGCGCTCGCGCACACGCTCATGCTGATCGCGCGCAAGCCGGGCCGGCACGGTGCGCTCACTCGTTCGCCGTGCTGAAGCTGTCCACCATCCTCCGGGAGGAGTAGTCCGGCCCGGGTGTCGCCGGCTTCATCCGGTACAGCCGGTACAGCCGGTTCTCCCACAGGGGTGGACCCACGGAATCGGGCCACGGCTGGAGTCGCACCCGCCGGTCGGCCAGGATGTAGCGGGCCCGCCGGCCGTAGGGGACGTGCGGGTAGGTGGTGTTGACGATCGGCAGCAGCGAGCTCAGCGGGCGCTCGCTCAGGTAGTAGCCCGCCCACAGCTGGTTGCCGTCGGGCTTGATGTCCAGCCGGATGCTCCCCGGCGGCAGGCGCCTGGCCACGTCGCGCAGCACCGAGGTCTCGCGATCCACCTGCAGTCCCGTACGCGCGGTCTCTTGACGCATGCCCTCCACCTGTAGGGCGAGGAGGACGACCACGCCGGCGATGGCCACCCGGCGCCCCGTCGCCCCGGCGCGCTGCGCCCGGTTGGCCAGCCAGGGCGCAGCGGTCATGAGCAGCAGCGGGGCTGTGAAGGCGAGCACCTTGAGGTCGAAGTACTCGCCGTAGCTGCGCAGGCGGAAGTAGAGCCCGAGCGCCAGTCCGCCGCCGACCGCCACGCCCAGGGCGGCCCGTGCGGTGGGGGGTGACCGGCGCAGGCCGAGGAAGGCGATCACGATGAGCGCGGCGCCCGCCACGTAGCCGGTGACCCCCGGTGGACCGAGGTAGAAGCCCGGCCCGGGGAAGTGCACCAGATCGCCCCGCCAGGGGCCGAGGTTGCCCCCCGAGAGCAGCAGGCCGGCCGCGCTGCCTGACTTTTTGATCACCCCGCGCGCCACCACCAGCACCGCCGGCCCGGCGAGCAGGGCCAGCGGGACCCAGAGCAACAGCGAGCGCCGCCCCCGGGGCAGTTCGAGGCCGCGGATCCACCCGCGCCGCCCACGCCGCCGCAACGACACCGCGGCGGCGGCGAAGGCCAGCAGCGGAAAGACGACCATCAATGGGTAGGCGGACAGGCCCAGCGCCACGAACAGCGCCGCCAGCAGGGCGTCGCGGCGGTTGGGGCGCTCCATCAAGCGCAGGCCGAAAAGGAGCATGAACGGGAGCGCCAGCGTCCCCCACAGCTGGTTGAAGTACGGGTGCACCGCCAGGTAGGCGACTATGGGGTCGAGGACCACCAGCGCCATCGCCAGCAGCGCGGTGCCCGGGCCCGCACCGAGGCCGTAGCGCGCCAGCAGCAGGAAACCCGCAGCCACCAGGGCGGCGATCACCGCGGCGAAGCCCGAGTAGGCCACCACCGGATCCAGTCCCGCGAGCAAGGAGCCGCCGGCCAGCGCGTAGTAGATCGGGTACTTGGACCTCCACACCAGCGGCATCCGGTCCACGGGCAGCGCGGGGTCGATTGCCCGGGGGCCTTCGTGCTGTAGGAACTCGGCGGCGCCCACGCTGAGCATCCCGTCGGGGTTGGTCCCCGGTACCGATCCGTACCCGGCCCGGAACACGGGGATGAGGCAGAGGGCCATCAGCACCACGGCCAGGTAGGTGGGCCAGCCAAGCGCCAGCGACCGCCCCCCGGCCAGAGCCACCGCGCCGGGGTCGGCGCGCGCGGGACCGAGCTTGACGCGCGCGAGCACGCCGCCCGCGATCCCCGAGGCGAGCACCAGCGCCAGCGACGCCGGGAGTGACAGCCCGGCGAAGCCGAGCACCGACAACGCCAGGCCCGCCACCACGGCTCCGATCGCCGGCACGAACAGCGGAAAATGGGGCCACAGCTCCCGCGGCAGGAGGAGCCGGGTGGGGGCGTAGCCGGCCACGGCGAGCAGCGCCGCCGCCCCAGCGACCCCGCGCGCGGCGTCGGGCACGCCACCGACGCCCTTCACGCCGGCATGGGCCGCCATGGCCAGCGCGGCCAGGGCCAGCACCACCGCTCCGACCGCCGGCGCCCGCCGCCACCCACCGGATGCGACGTCGCGCGTGGCGCCCGGCCGCAGCCGGGCTTCGCCCGCCGCCGCGGTGCTGCTCATCGCTCGCGCCGCCGTCGCTCCTCGAGCACGCGGTAGAGAAAGGCCGGATTGCCCAGCAGATAGCGCCGCCACATCCGGCGCGGCTCCACGGCCAGGCGGAAGATCCACTCGAAGCCGTTGTCGGCGATCCAGCTCGGCGCGCGGGGCACCCGCCCGGACACGTAGTCAAAGAGGGCGCCCACCGTCCAGACCACGGACGCCTCGATCCGCTCGTGGTTGCGCTCGACCCACAGCTCCTGGTGGGGGGTGCCCATGCCCACCAGCAGGATGTCGGGCTTGATCTCGGCCAGGTGCTCGAGCACCCGCTCCGAGTGGGGGGTGCCCAGCCCGAAGTAGCCGTGGTGGGTGCCGCGTACGTCCAGGCCGGGATACCAGCGCTTGAGCATGGCGGCGGCCTCGGCCGAGGACCCCGGCTCCGAGCCGAGCAGGTACAGCGACAACCCCGATTCCTGGCACAGGGCGGCCATCGCCCAGATCCAGTCGGCGCCGGTCATGCGGTGGGGCACGGGCAGGCCGACCAGGCGGGCGGCCAGCCTCACCCCGTAGCCGTCGCAGTAGACGAGATCGGATCGCTGTAGCACGCGGCGAAGCTCGGGGTTGGAGAAGGACTGGTTGAGCACGTGGGCGTTCACGTAGTTCACGCGGTGGCGACCGCCGTCGCCGGCGAAGGCGAGGATCTGGCGCAGCAGGTCGGCCGGGGGCGCGGTCTGCACGTCGATGTCGAACAGCTCGGTGGTGGTGCCGGGCCGCGGCGCGGGGGCGACGCTCATGCGAGGCAGGGTAATGGCTGGTCGAGGCGGCTCGAGCACCTACACGTGCGTGACGGAGACCTCAGGCCGGGGGCTCCAGGCCGTAGGGGGGCGCCACCGCGCCACGCTCGCGCCGGCGGCGCTGGAGGTCGCGGCGCTTTCCCAGCATGCGCGGCAGGACGCGTGCCGCCTCGACGTAGCCGCGCAACAGGAAGCGCTCGCGCAACAGGCAGTAGGCGAAGGCCAGGAGCTCGTAGAGGGCGATCCTGGGCAGGTCGCGAAGCACGGACCTCACCGGATCGTTCTTCGCCATCATCAGGTAGCGGTTGCGGAACTGGACCATCCGCTGCCACTCGGGCACCCGCCCGCGGGTGGAGGGGCTGTAGCGGCGGATGTGGTGGGCCACGGCGCTCGGCTCGTACACGCAGCGCCAGCCCATCAGCCGCACCCGCCAGGCCAGGTCGGCGTCGGAGGCCCAGTCGGCCGGGACGCCGTCGCGGAGCATCACCAGGTCCTCGTCGAACACCTGCCCGTTAACGGCCGCGTCTTGGAGCGCCGCGCGCCGGTACAGCGCCACCGCGCCGTCGGCGCCGAAGGCCTCGCTCACGGTGTCGTAGGCCAGCGCCGGGCGGCCGTGGCCCACCAGTCCGTTCTTGCGCCGGCGGTCAAGCGACATGCCCGCCGTGTCCATCGCGTCCAGGCGCTGCTCTGCGCGCGGGCCCTCGGTGCGGATCAGCTTGGGGGCCACCGAGCCCACCGCCGGGTCGGCGAGGTGCGCTCGCGCAGCGGTCACCATGCCGGGTGAGAGGAAGCAGTCGGGCTGGACGAACAGTACGGCCTCGGTGTCCACCGAGCGCACCGCGAGGTTCATGGCCCGCCCGAAGGAGTGGCGCTCGGTTAGGCGCAGGCAGCGAACGCCCAGCTCCCGGGCCACCTCGGCGGTCGAGTCCTCGGAGGCGTTGTCGATCACCACCACCTCCACGTCCTGCTGGGCCAGCGCGGCGGGGAGGGCGTGGCGCAGCAGCTCGCCCTCGTTGGTGGAGATGATCGGAATGCCGACGGTCAAGAGGCCCGAACGTATCGGGAATGCCCTTCTTGCGACTCCGGACCGTGCGCTAGCTTCCAGGCCCCATGCGTCCCCTCCGCGGAGATCGCGACGACGGGTGAGCCCTGCGCCCGGGGCCTCGGGGCCGCTCGTATCGCTGCTTCTTCCCAACCGGGACAACGCGCGGGTGCTCGGCGTGGTGCTCGATCGCCTCGCGCGCAACACCACCTACCCGCGTACGGAGCTCGTCGCGGTCGACGATGGCTCGACCGACGGAAGCATCGAGATCCTCCGCGGGTGGGCCGACTCCGCTCGCATACCGGGCTTCCAGCTCATCGAGCAGGAGCATGCCGGGGCGATCGCCGCCCTCAACGCTGGGCTCGCGGTCGCTTCGGGGGAGGTCGTGGTCCAACTCGATGCCGATGCATCGGTAGAGACGCCCGGATGGATCGAGCGGATGCTGGGGCTGCTCATGCTCGACGAGAGTGTCGGCGTCGTCTCGGCAAAGGTGGTGATCGACTCCGGCGTGCTGCACGCCTGCGGCGTGGATGTGGTCGGGCCCGAAGGCCTACACGACCGGCTCACCCGAATCACCGAGCCCGTGGGTCGCCGGACCTGGCACCAGCGCGTGGAGCGGTTCGCCGAGGGGACGACCCAGCAGGAGCACCGGGTCGCGGAGGTCGACGCCGGGATCGGCTGCTGCATGATGTACCGCCGGGCCGACGCGCTGGCGGCCGGCGGATACGACGCGGGTTTCTCCCCCGTCTGGTTCGACGACATCGACCTGTGCCTGGGCATTCGGCTCGGGGGCAAGAAGGTCTTCTACACCCCCGACGTCCGGGTGCTCCACCGGCTCGGCGTCCGCGAGGCGGCAACTGAACCCGGCCGAGGCCCGCGGGCAAGCGCCGTCGGACGCGCGCGGCGGGTCGCGAGCCGGGCGGGGTCGGGGTGGCCGGCCGCCCGGGCGGCGCTGGCTCGCGGGATGGGCCTCAACCGCCCGCCGGAAGCGCACCGCGACCGGCTGCGCCATCACTACGCGTACTGGCTCGAGAAGTGGGGATGGGACCCGCTGAATCCGAACATGGACGAGGTCCGCCGCCGCTACGGTGACTCGGAGCTCTGCTGGTCCCTGGACCCCGGCCGGCGGGCGGCCGGCGAGGCGATCGTGGAACGCTTCGAGCGGAACCGCGACGTCAGCTCAGCCGAAGAGCGCGATCGCGCCGCCGCGCAGGGCTATCGGCGGGCCAGTACCCGCTCGTAGACGTCCCACGTCAACTCGGCCGTCCGCCGCCAGGAGAACCGTCCCGCGTGGCGGCGACCGTCGCCGCCCAGGCGCTCGGCGGTCTCGGCCTCGTCGCATACGTGGGCAACAGCGCGCATCAGCGCGACGCCGTCCCCGGGGGGGACGAGCAGGGCGCCGGGACCGGCCGTCTCGGGGATCGCACCGGCGGCGTACGCGACCACCGGCGTCCCGCAGGCGAGGGCCTCGAGGATCGGGAGCCCGAAGCCCTCGTAGCGGCTCGCGCTCACCAGGCAGGAGGCCCCCGAGTAGAGCGAGGGCAGGTCCGCATCGGGCACGAAGCCCGCGAATACGACGCGGGCGCCGGCGCGACGAGCGCGGTCCTCGAGCTCCCCGGTGGTGTCCCCGGCTGGACCAGCGAGCACCAGCGTCTCGCTGCGGTCCTCCTCGCGCGACCACGCGACGAAGCCGTCGACCAGGCCGCGCGTGTCCTTGCGGGGGTCGTCCAGGCTCCCGACGTACAGCAGGTAGGGCCCCTCGAGCCCGAACCGGTGACGGGCGACCAAGGGATCGGCGGGGCGGAAGCGCTGGTCCGCGGCGTCGGGAACCACGTGCACGCGGTCGGGATCGACCTCGAGATGGAGCAGCAGGTCGACACGCGTGGCGCTCGACGGGCAGACGATCCCCGCCGCGCGCCGCACCGCGCGGAAGAGCAGCCGGTGTACGAGCCCCGTCTGCAGGTAGAGGCCCGGCCACTGGAGGGGGACCACATCGTGCACCGTCGTGACCACCGGGACCGGGCTCAGGAGCGGCGTCCCGTAGATCGCCAGTGAGTGGTGCAGATCCGGACCGATGCGCAGCAGGTCGAGCGGGAGCAGTCCCTGGTCGACGATCTCCACCGCGCGGCTGGGAAGCGGGGGCCGGCGCACCAGGCGACTCCGTGGTGAGAGGGCACGTTGCGACGAGGACTGCCGGCCTCGGGAGGTCCGCAGCTCCAGGAGCTCGCCCCCGCGGTCTCCAGCCACCGTGTCCAGTGGATCCAGCAGCGACTCGGCGTAGCGCCCCATGCCCTGCGTGCGCATGCCCTCCCGGTCCACGGGCCGCGCGTCCGCGCTCACCCTCAGGCCAGGCGGAGCCAATCGGCTATCGGGCGCCAATTTCCGGTCCGCCGCCGGGCAGGCGCGTGGCCCCCGAGCGCTCACGCAGCTCGCAAAGGTGGCGCCAGATGATTCGCGCCGATAGGGGTCGCTCGTTCGGGAGTGAGCGACCGAACTCGTGCGCCAGCAACTCGAGCGGGTCGAGCAGTGCCCACAGGGCCGTGTCCCGATCCCGCTTGCGGGTCGCCATGACAAGGCCCGCGCACGCGTGGCGGACCCCCCACCAGAGCAGCCCGAGCCTGCGCCGGGCCGGCGCGGCCCCGGGGTACTCCCGGTCAAGCCAGGCGCCCCCGGCTCCATGGCAGAGCTTCTGCCACAGAAACCCGCGCACCGTGTGCCGGCTGCGGTGCACCACGATCGCCTCTTCGCGCCGCTCTATCCCCCAGCCGGCCGCTCTGAGGCGATAGGTCAGATCTGCGTCTTCAGCGGCGCGAATGTTCTCGCGAAAGCCCCCGACCGACGCGAAAGCGCTCCGGCGAAAGGCGACGTTCGCCGATTTGGGGTATCCCCACTCACCAAAGCGGAAGGTGTCGTCTTGGCTCATGAAGCGGCGGATGTAGGCGTACCGAGCCACGGGACGGCCGTCCGCGGGCACCTGCTCGTCCTTGATCCCGCCCGCCATCAGAGCCGTTCGCGGTGGCGGAAGGTGGTCGAAGTAGCGGTCCAGCAGGTCCGCGGACGGGTAGGTGTCGGCATCGAAGAAGACGAGCCACTCCCCCAATCCGTGCTCCGCGCCACAGTTACGGGCAAAGCCCGGAGCGCCCACCTCGTCGGCGTGGATGACCACGATCTCGCCCTGTGCGGGCACCTCGAGGGCCCCGCTTCGCGGCGTGTTGTCGACCACCGTTATGGAGTCACCGGGCCTGAGCTCGAGCCGCGTCAGACGGGCCCGCAGCTCCCGCAGATCCTTGGCGTCTCCCCGGAACGGGACGACCACGTCGACCTGCGGTCTGGGCACCGGCGCAGCGTAGCGAAGGCAGTGGGCGCCCGTCTAGCTAGGCTGCCAGGGCCGTGGCCACCGTCTCCGCCGTCGTCGTGACCCACAATCGCACGGAGCTGCTGCGGGAATGCCTGACCGCGCTACTCGGCCAGACGCGTCCTCCCGAGCGGGTGCTGGTGGTGAACAACGCGAGCACCGACGACACCCTCGAGGTCCTCGAGCAGGATTTTGGGGGCCAGGTCGATGTGCTCACCCTGCCGTCCAATGAGGGCAGCGCCGGCGGTTTTCACGAGGGAATGAAGGAAGCTCATGCGCACGGTGCGGAGTGGCTCTGGTTGATGGACGACGACACCATTCCCGGCCCCGATGCGCTGGCAGAGCTGCTCACGGCCCCGGCACGCGTCGACCCGCTGTCTCCCGCCGCCCTGTTCGTGAGCAAAGCGCTATGGCGCGACGGGCGCATGCACCCCATGAACATGCCCTGGCCCGCCCGCAAGAATCAGGAGCGGATGGTCGATGGAGCCGAGCGGGGGCTCATGCCGCTCGGCTCGGCCACTTGGGTCTCGCTGCTGGTGCATCGGCGCGCAGTGGACTCCTACGGGCTCCCCGCCAAGCAGTTCTTCATCTGGAGCGACGACATCGAGTACACGGGGCGGATCCTCGCCCGAGAGCCCGGATATCTGGTGCCCACCAGCACGGTCCTGCACAAGACAGACGCGGCGCACACGGCGATGACGTCTCCGCCCGGCCGCTTCTACTTCCATGTCCGAAATACCCTGTTCATCATCCGCAGGCCCACGAGGAGCCGCCGGGACAGGCTCGTCTTCCTCTGGCTTCTCGTCCAGTCGAGCACCGAGTACCTAATTCGTAATCCCTCTTGGACGGGAGTTGTGGCCATATTGCGCGGAACCCGGGATGGGCTGCTCACTCCGCAGTCGGGCTAGGAATGGCCGCGCTCGCGGATCCCGGCAAGCGCCTCTTCGGCAAACCGGAACGCGAACCACGGCTTGTCCCTCAACTCGATGGCGTCGCCGAGCAGCAGCCGGAGGCGGCTGGCTGTCTCACCGCGCGCCCTCCGCGCCCTTGTTTGCGATCCCGGCCTTCGCACCACGACGCTAGCGGGTACGAGCAGGCCAGGCTTCTGCTTGAGCAGGCGCGCCGTCCACTCGAGGTCGTGGTCGAAGGGAGACAGAGTAGGCCAGCGGGAGGCGACCATGTTCACACCGTCGCGATGGACCAGCATGGAGCCACGCCGAGCCACGCGGAGCGACAGGAGCCGGTGTTCGAAGGCGGCCACCGCGAAGTCGGGGTCTCGCACCTGGGCAACCGGGAGCGACAGCGGGTCGAGTGAGCCGTCGGGTCCCAGCACCTTGCTCGCCAGTAGCGCCGGAGACGGCATGCTCTCCGGCGCGACAGTGGCCTCCTCCAGACGCTCCAGCGCGGTGGGCTCCGGTACTGCACCGCTATCCAGGAGCCAGACCCAGTCCGCGTGACTTGCGGCCTCGAGCCCAATCTCGATCGCATCTGGCGGCCGTGTCTGGCCCTCGAGGGCGGCGATCAGGTCTCGACCCTCTCGCGCGCGCAAGACCGCGCAGACCGATGCGCTCATCGCCCGTCCCTCGCCAGGGCAGCGTGGCGCAGCACAGAGTCGCCGACGTCCAGGTCGGGCCGCGAGAGCCGGGCACCGAGCTGTTCCAGGCCGGTCCGCCCGCCCCGGGACGGGACGATGACGTCGACGGTGGTCCGGCTCATCGCCGCTAGCGTACCGGACGTTGGGCTCACGCTTCGACGACGAGATCTGGAGCATGCTGCCCGAGGAGCCGCGGCCGCCCGCCGCCCAGGTGGTGCGGTTCGTCACGGGTCTTCCGGCCTCGGACAGCGTGCTGGACCTCGGTTGTGGCGACGGTCGTCTGACCACCGCACTGCACTGGGAGCGGTTGGTGGCCGCCGATGTCTCCGGACTGGCGCTTGAGCGCGTCCGGCGACGGGTGCCGGAGGCAGAACTGGTGCTCCTGGACGCCGATGCGCCGTTGCCGCTGGCTGACAACGCGTTCGACCTGGTGCTCTGCGCGGAGACGATCGAGCACGTGCGCGATGTCCAGCTGCTCGTCTCGGAGATCCGGCGCGTGCTGCGTCCCGGCGGCAGGCTCGCCCTCACCGCCCCCGCGCACGGCCGGCTCACCGGTCTGGCCATCGCCTTGAGGGGCTTCGAGCGCGGCTTCGATCCGCTCTCTCCCCACCTGCGCTTCTTCACCCGGCGCTCGCTGGCCGCGCTGCTGGCGGACATGGGATTCGAGGTCGAGTCGCTGGTCACTCGAGCCGGCACGCTGCTGGCCGTGGCGACCCGATAGAAAGCGAGATCCATGCGGATCGTCGTGACAGGGGCCGCCGGGTTCGTCGCCTCCCACCTGTGCGAGCGACTGCTGGACGCCGGCCACTGCGTCTGCGGCCTCGACTCCTTCTCCCGGTTCTACCCCCGCGCCCTGAAGGAAGCGAACGTGGCCGAGCTGCGCTCGGCCCGCGGATTCGAGCTCATCGAGGCGACGGCCGCCACGCCGGACGATCTTGCTCCGGCCTTTCGCGGCGCCGAGGCGGTCTGCCACCTGGCCGGACGCCCCGGGGTGCGTGGCGGCGCGCCGCACGGGTTCGAGATGGCCAACGTGCGGACGACCGAGGCGGTGCTCAGGGCGGCCGGGACGGCCGGCCTGCGGCGGGTGGGGCTGGCCTCCTCCTCGTCGGTGTACGGGCCCGCGGACGGCCCGGTGACAGAAGGGGCCCCGCTGCGACCGCTGTCGCACTACGGCCGCTCCAAGCTGCGAGCCGAACGCTTGGCGGGGCGGCTGGCGCGGCGGCTTGGGATCGAGCTGGTGGTGCTGCGCTACTTCACCGTCTACGGCCCGCGCCAGCGCCCGGACATGGCCTTCGCCCGCTTCACGGCGGCGGCGCTGGAAGGCCGGGAGCTACCGCTGCTGGGCGACGGGCGCCAGCGCCGCGACTTCACCTACGTGGGCGACGCCTGTGACGCCACCCTCTCGGCGCTCGAGCACGGAAGGCCGGGCCACGTCTACAACGTCTCCGGCGGGTGCCCGGTGGCCGTGGCGGACGCCTTTGGCCTCCTCGGTGACTCACTGGAGGTGCGGGCGCGGCTCAGACCCGCCGCGGCCGACTCCCGCGAGGCGCGTGACACCGCGGCCGACCTGACGCGGGCGCGGGCCGACCTGGGCTATGGGCCGGCCGTGTCGCTGGCCGACGGTCTGGCGCTGCAGGCCGGTCATGCCCGGGCCGCCCTGCGGATCGCCGTCTAGCCGGGACGCCGCCGTCCGGGTCCTGATCGACACTTCCTACACGGCGCGGGGGCCGTCGGGCACGGGCGTGTACGTCGAGCGCCTGGTGGAGGCCCTGACCGCCGTGGAGGGGGTCGAGCCCGTGGCCGTGCGCCGCCGCCGGCGCCCGCGCCCGGGCGCCGGCAACCCGCTGCGCAGCGCCGTGAACGCGCTGCTCGACCTCGGCTGGCTGCACGTCGGCCTGCCACGCGCCGCGCGGGCGACCCACGCCGACGTGGTTCATCACCCCCTGCCCGCGCACAGCGGCCGGATTCGCGTCCCCCAGGTGGCCACCGTGCACGACGTGGCCTTCGCCCGGGTGGGTGGCTCCTACGATCCGCTGTGGCGGGCCCTCGCCACGCGCTCCTATCGCACCGCCGCCCGCCGCTGCGCGGCCTTGATATGCGTGTCCGATACCACCGCGCGCGACGTGGAGGAGGTGCTGGAGGCCGATTCCTCGCGCGTCGTGGTGGCCCGCCACGGTCCGGGTCAGGTCCGCCGCGGCGCCGAGCGCTCCCCGGTGCCCGGCGGGGGCCACCTCCTGTTCGTGGGTGACGCCGAGCCGCGCAAGAACCTGGCGGGTCTGCTGGCCGCCTACGCGGCCTATCGCGCCGAGGCGGCCCAGCCGGCTGCACTGGTGCTGGCCGGGGCCTCGGCCGCCGCCGCAGGCGACCCCGGGGTCCGCGGGCGGCCCCGGCCCGGGCCGGGGGGGCTGACAGCAATGCTGCGGGGGGCGCGTGCCCTCGCGCCACCATCACTGTCCGCGGGATTCGTGCCTGAGC